>NZ_JBIWPP010000006.1:152369-422249 GCF_044768335.1 Streptomyces sp. NPDC101151
GTCGCGACGGTGCTCAGCCCTCACTGTGCATTGCGGCCGTGCCTGATCCCGCCGTGACGGTGCTCAGCCCCCCGCGTTCCGGCGCCGCCGAACCCGTCGCGACGGTGCTCAGCCCTCACTGTGCATTCCGGCCGTGCCTGATCCCGCCGTGACGGTGCTCAGCCCCCCGCGTTCCGGCGCCGCCGAACCCATCGCGACGGTGCTCAGCCCTCACTGTGCATTCCGGCCGTGCCCGAATCCGCCGTGCCAGTGCTCGGCCCCCGGTACGTTCCGGCGGTGCCGACCCCGACGTGTCTGTGCTCGGCCCCCGGTGTATCCCGGCGGTGCCGAACCGGCAACGGACCTCAGCCCCCACAGTGCATCCCGGCGATGCCGAACCCGCCGTACCCCGCAGGGCCACCGCACCCACCGCCCCCGAACCGGCCGAACCCCCGGAGGGCGTTTCACTCACGTGGCCCTCGCCAGAACGCCCCCCGAGCCCCGCAGCCGCAACACTGCGAGCATGGGTATACGCATGCTCCACCGCCGGACGCCCGAGGCGCGCAACGGCACCCCGGCCCGGGCGGACACCGCCTCGGACCGGGCCACGCCCGCCTCGCCGGTCCCGGCCCTCGCGGCCGACGCAAGCACCGCCCGCATCCCCGCCGACCTGGCCACGACCGTACGCAGGGCCGCGGCGGACCTCCGGCGCCGGCCGGCCGCCCGTACGCGCCGCGGTCCCGACCGGAGCGCCCGGCGGGCCTGGCCCGACCTCGTCCGCGGCTACCTCGCGCTCCTGCTCACCCTGATCCCGAGGGCACGGCCGCGGCGCACCCTCACCGTCTTCGTGGCCGCCGTCATCGAGCCGCCGACCGGTCGCGGCCCGCACCGACCACCTCACCGGGACCGCCCGGAACCCGCACCGGACGCCAGACCCTGACCCCGGCCGCGTACACCAGCACCCCGAGCACCAGTCCGGCGCCCGCACCGAAGCACACGGTGGGCACCAGGTCCCAGGGCCGGGCGCTCGTACCCCAGTAGTCCCACCAGCGCGTCGCCCGCTGCACCGCCCCCACCAGGGCGCAGCCGCCGATCACCGCACCGGCCCACCAACGGTCCCGTACGGACAGCGCGGGCACCCCCACCGGCTCGCCGGCCGGCGCTCCCCGCAGCGCGCGTACCAGGAACACGACGATCACCACGGCGGCCACCGCGGACGTGCCGTACTGCAGCCAGGAGTAGAGCGGCATGCCCGCAAGGCCCCGTCCGAGGGCTGGAATCAGCCGTGACCCCCACCGGTCGTGATGCGTGAACGCGTCCCACACGACGTGCGTCGACGCGCCGAGCACCGCCGAGACGTACCACCACAGCACGGAACCGGCCCGCACGCGCGCGTGTGGCGCACCGCAGCGCAGCAGGGCGGCCGGCCGGCCCTGCCGGCCCCGGGGCAGCAGCGCGACCAGCGGCACCCGGATGAGCAGCCACAGCCCCACCAGCGCCCAGGAGATGAGCACATCCACGCCGGCCACCCCGGCGAAGGAGTGCGTGACCGTCCCGAACTCCATCCCGCCCGGCAGGACGCTCGCGGCGTAGTAGGTCATGTCGGGCGCGAAGGAGCCCGCGACGAGCACCGAGGGCGTCAGTGGGCCCCGACCGCCGCCGTCCCGGCGGATGGCGGGCAGCACGGCCGCCGCATGGCTGAGTGTGAACGGCAACAGAGCCCCCTGGAGCGGTCGTCGGCCGTGGCACCGTAACCGGTGATCATGTCCGTCCAGTATGCGTGAGCGTCACCCGGGGCCGCGGACGCCAACGGCAGTTGGCCAACGGGTGACAATCCGGCGCGAACGGGTGCCCGCTCAAAGCAAGTTGCCGTAGGGTCACCTGGGTCGCCGTCCCGGGCGCGCAGTCGAACGCACGTCGCATGGATGGAAAGACGGAACAGGGGCAACCAGAGCACCGGGTCAACCGTCACACCAGAGCGAGGCACACAGCCGGAGACGGACGCACGAGCGTTCATGGGAGGGTTCACTCTATGGCGGCGCACATCGGCAGGCGGCTGCGCAAGGGAGCGGCGACCACCGCGGTGGCCGCGGCAGCGGTCGCGGCTCTGTCCGCGTCCCAGGCTCCGGGAGTGACCGGCGAGGACCACGGCGGCAGACAGGCCACGGCCGGCGCCACCACCCCCGTACCCGACGCCGCCGACGACGGCAACGCCACCGGCAACTCGCCGTACTACACGGACCTGCCGCCGCTCAACAGCCCCAATCCCAGCCCGTCGCCCACCGCCGGCACGCCCGTCTCCCGCGGCGAGGCCGAGGCCGGTATCCCCGCCACGGTCCTCGACGCCTACAAGAAGGCCGAGACCGAGCTGCGCAGTTCCAAGCCGGGCTGCAACCTGCCCTGGCAACTCCTGGCCGCCATCGGCAAGGTCGAGTCGGGCCAGGCCCGCGGCGGCCGCGTCGACGCCAACGGCACCACGCTGGGCCGGATCCTCGGCCCGCAGCTCGACGGCAACGGCTTCGCCCTCATCAAGGACACCGACCACGGCGCGTACGACGGCAACAGCACCTACGACGCCGCCGTCGGCCCGATGCAGTTCATCCCGTCCACCTGGGCCTGGGCCGGCCGCGACGGCAACGGCGACGGCAAGGCGGATCCCAACAACGTCTACGACGCCGCGCTCGCCGCCGGTCACTACCTGTGCCGCTACGGCTGGGACCTGTCCGGTGAAGCCGACCTGCACAGGGCGATCCTCAGCTACAACAACTCGCAGGACTACCTGAACCTGGTCCTGAGCTGGCTGGAGTACTACCGCAAGGGCACCCACTCCGTGCCCGACGGCACCGGCGGCGTGCCCTCCCACCGCAGCGACGACACCCCTCGGCACCACTCGAAGCCCTCCCACCCGCCGAAGACCGAGCCGGAGCCCGGCAAGCCCGGCGGCGGCCACGAGACTCCCGACCCGAAGCCGCCGAAGCCCCCGGTCCCGCCCACCCCGTCCGAGACCGTGGACCACCTGGAGGACACGGGCACCGCGAAGCTCACCGCGATGGCCGGCGACGCGTTCGGGCAGCGGATCGGCACCCGCGCCGAGACCAAGGCAGGGGCGGCCGTCGCCAAGGTCAGGATCCGGTTCACCATCACCGGCGACACCGACGCCACCTTCGCCGACGGCGAGACCGTGGCCACCATCGCCACCGACGCCAAGGGCGTGGCTCTCGCGCCGGCGCTCCAGGCGGGCGAGAAGACCGGCGACTTCAAGATCACCACCACTGTCGTCGGCCACAAGGCCAAGGGAGTCGACTACCCGGCCACCGTCACCGCACGCGCCGCCGACACCCTCACCCGCACCAGCGACACCCCGCTGACCTGCACCCCGGGCGGCGAGTTCGCCGACCAGGTCCAGGTGAAGGCGACGTACAAGGGCGCGGTCGCCGACAAGGTCGCGGCCACCGCCACGCTGATCAAGTCGGCCGACGACCCCACCGCGAACGACAAGGGCCCCTCCTTCAAGGACGCGGACGGCAAGCCCCTGCGCACCCTCACCGGTCTGCAGACCGACGACAAGGGCCTGCTCACGCTGCCGAAGCTGTACGCGGACGACACCACCGGGACCTTCCTGCTCCGCATCACCACCCCCGGCGGCGCGACCCTCACCGTCGAGCTGAAGGTCGCCGCCGCCGACGCCCCGGCAAGCCCCTCGCCCAGCCCGTCCGCGACCTCCTGACGGCACGGACGACCCGCAGGACAGCAGGGCGCCCCCTCCGCCACGGCGGAGGGGGCGCCCTTGTCCGTGTGCGCAACGTGTTCTCATCTCGGCCGCGCGTTGCTACGGTGCCGCACCTGACGACCCATCAGGAACCGTCCGCAAGGAGGCCCCGCATGCGCGCCCTCATCGCCGCCGCGACCGGTCTCGCCCTCGCGCTCGCCCTGGTCTTCGCGATGACCGCCATGGGCGCGCCGACGGGCCGGACGTCCCCCAAACCGCTGCTGACGACGGTGCCCGCGCACCCGTAGCGGCGCCCGTCCGGGAGGGAGGCCGTAATGCGCCGCAAGGCAAGCCTGGTCCTGCTCGCCTGCGCCGTGTTCTGCACGGCGCTGTCCCCGCTGCTGCGCTGGTACGCCTTCCCGCGCCTGGCCAGGATCCCCGCGAACCAGTACCAGGACATGGTGCTGGAGGCGAAGGACGCGACCCTCCTCGACTACGGCACCATGCGCGCGAAGAAGGTCCCCAAGGTGACCATCGTGCAGACCCTCAAAGGCAATGTGGAGGCCGCCGAGAAGATCGAGAAGACCGCGGGGCGCCCCGTCGTCGTCTGGGACGGCCTCTCCTACGTCCAGGGCCCCGACGGCAAGATGGTCTCGAGCATCCCCGAGCGCTACATCTTCGACGCCCACAGCCAGGATCCCGTCCACGCCACCGGCGAGGCGGTCGACGGCGACCCGGTCAAGCGGGACGGCATCGAGTTCAAGTGGCCCTTCCTGACCCAGAAGCGCGACTACGAGTACTTCGACGCGCAGACCCGCACCACCAACCCCATCCACTACAAGGGCACCCGGAACTTCCGCGGCCTGCCGGTCTACTTCTTCGAACAGACCATCCCCTGGACCAAGGTGCCCATGCCCAAGACCATGCCGGTCAAGGGCATCACCCCCGAGTCGGTGGCGAAGACCGGCACCACCCGCTGGTACACCACCGTCCGGAGGTTCTGGGTCGAACCGGTCACCGGAGCGCCCGTCTACGGCCAGGAGATCCACAAGGAGGAGCTGCGCGGCGGCACCCTGCTCGGCGGCCGGGCCGGGGTGACGGCGTTCGCCGGGGACGTGAAGATGCGCGAGGACTACATCGAGCACACGGTCGCCCTGGTCAAGCACAACCGCACCCTGGTCCTGATGCTCACCTCGTACCTGCCCTGGGGCTCCCTGATCCTCGGCCTCCTGCTCCTCGGACTCTCCCTCTACCTGGAGGCACGCGGCCGCCGCCCGGAGGACCCGGCACCCACGGAGACGACGGAACCGGAACCGGTCAGGGCCTGAGCCGCGCCTTGGTGTGCCGGGTGGGCTCGGCGGTCGCCGGGTCCTCGGGCCACGGATGCTTCGGATAGCGCCCGCGCAGCTCCGCGCGTACGCCCCTGTAACCGTCCTTCCAGAAGGAGGCCAGGTCGGCCGTGACGGCGGCCGGCCGTCCCGCGGGGGAGAGGAGATGGACGAGCAGCGGGACCCCGGCCGCAGTCGGTGTCTCCTGCAACCCGAACATCTCCTGCAGTTTCACCGCGAGGACGGGCCGCTCCGGCTCCCCGTAGTCGATCCGGATCCTGGATCCACTGGGTACGGCGATCCGTTCGGGCGCCAGTTCGTCCAGCCGGGCGGCCTCCCCGCCCGCCCAGGGCAGCAGCCGCGCGAGCGCCTGCCCGGCGTCGATGCGCGCGAGATCGGACCGTCGCCGGGCCCGGCCCAGCTCCGGCTCCAACCACTCGTCCACGCGCGCGTGCAGCGACTCGTCCGACATGTCCGGCCACGGCTCCCCGAGGTGCGCGCGCAGGAACGCCAGCCGCTGCCGCAGCACCCGCGCGTCCGGGGACCAGCGCAACAGCCCGAACCCCTCCAGCCGGAGCCCTTCCAGGAGGGCGCCGCGTACCAGGCCGGGATCGACGTCCTTCAGGGGCCGCACGGCCAGCTCGACGGCGCCGAGCCGTTCGACACGCCGGGCGACGACATCCCCGTCGGCCCAGTGCACCTCGTCCCGCTCCCCGAGGAGCGCCCCGGCGGCGGCCCGCGCCACGTCCTCGTGCACGGCCGCTCCGAGCCGCACGCGCGCGTGCCCCTTTCCGTCCGGCCGGTCGGCGACGGCGACCACGATCCACGGCGCCCCGCGCAGTCCCGACCCCTCGGACAGCTCGGCCCGGGTCCCGGAGACCATGAGGTACGACCCGCCGTCGAGCCTGGCGACACGCTCGGGGAAGGCGAGAGCGGCGACGAGGCCGGTGAGCCTGTCGTCACCGGTGCCTGGCCCGGCCTGGACGTCGCCTTGTGACCGACGGTCGCGGGCAGCCGGGCGGGAAGGCTCCCCGGAGACGGCCCGCAGCCGCCGAACCTCGCTGCGCCACCGCTGACCGTAGGCGTCACCCCCATGCCGGGCACGCCTCAGCGCACCGGCCAGATCATCCCCGTAGTCCCGCGGCACCTCTTCGGACAGCAGCGCGACGACCGAGGCCCCCTCACCCGTCGTGTCCAACAACGCGCGCCCCAGCCGGGGGTGCACCCCCAGCCGCCCCAGCCGCACACCGACCTCGGTGGCCCGGCCGACGGAGTCCACCGCCCCCACCGCCGTCAGTGCGGAGCGCGCGGCCGCCATCGCACCGCCCGGCGGCGGATCCAGCAACGCCAGCCCGGAGGCGTCCGGATCGCCCCAGCAGGCCGCCTGCAGGGCGAACGCGGTCAGGTCGGCCACCTTGATCTCCGGCGCCGGAAAAGCCGTCAGACGGACGTCCTCGGCCTCCGTCCAGCACCGGTACACCACACCCGGAGCCTCACGCCCGGCCCGGCCCGCCCGCTGCCGCCCCGCCGCCCGCGACGCCCGTACCGTCGCCAGCCCGCTCAGCCCGCGCGCGTGGTCCACACGCGGCTCCCGCGCCAGTCCCGAGTCGACCACCACCCGCACCCCGGGCACCGTCAGCGACGACTCCGCCACGGACGTGGCCAGCACCACCCGGCGCCGTTCCCCGGGCGCCAGCACCGCATCCTGCACGGCGGCCGGCGCCCGGCCGTGCACCTGCAGTACCTCGACATCACCCGGATCGCCCAGCTGTCCGGCCACGCGCGCGATCTCGCCCACGCCGGGCAGGAAGCACAGCACGTCGCCCTCCCGCTCGGCGAGCGCCCGCCGTACCACCGACGCCACATGCCCCAGCAGGGCGGGATCGACCCACATGCCGTGCGGCGGCCGAACCGGACGCGCCGGCGGTGCCCAGACCACGTCCACGGGATGCGAGACGCCCTCGGCCGCGACCACCGGAGCACCGCCGAGCAGCCGCGCCCAGCCCTGCGCGTCCGTGGTCGCCGACGCGGCCACCAGCCGCAGCTCCGGCCGCAGCGTCTGCCGCACGTCCCACAGGAAGGCGGCCACCGTGTCGGCGTCCAGATGCCGCTCGTGGCACTCGTCGAGCACGACGACGTCGACGCCCGCCAGCTCCTGATCGCGTTGCAGCCGCTGCAACAGCACACCGGTGGTCACGACCTCCACGCGTGTGTGCCGCCCCACGACACGCTCGCCGCGCACGGTGTGACCCACGCTCTCGCCCGGCTTCTCACCCAGCAGCCACGCCATCCGCCGGGCCGCCGCCCGCGCAGCGATCCGCCGCGGCTCGGCCACCACGACCCGCCGCGCGGGACCTCCACCCACCAGCCCCGCCAGCACCAGCGGCACCAGCGTCGTCTTCCCGGTGCCGGGCGGCGCCACGAGCACGGCGGTGCCGTCCCCTTCCAGGGCGTCGCTCAGGGCGGGCAGGGCGGCACGGACGGGCAGCGCGTCCAGGGCGTCGTAACGGATCACGCTCCCAGTGTCGTACGGCCGTGGAAACGCCCCTCACGCGCGCGTACGCGCCGTGCGCGCGTACGCGAAGGGAAGGGAAGAGGAAGCGGTGGTCAGTCCCGCTCGCACACGAAGATCGCCGTCCCGGGGATCAGGTTCCCGCGCAGGGGCGACCAGCCGCCCCACTCCGAGGTGTTCCAGGCCGGCCACTCCGGCTCCACCAGGTCCACCAGCCGAAAGCCCGAGGCCGCGATGTCCCGGACGCGGTCGCCGAGCGTCCTGTGGTGCTCGACGTACACCGCGCCGCCCTCCTCGTCCTGCTCCACGTAAGGCGTGCGGTCGAAGTAGGACGAGGACACCGACAGGCCCTCGGGGCCGGGCTCGTCCGGGAAGGCCCAGCGGAGGGGGTGGGTCACCGAGAAGACGAAGCGGCCACCCGGCCGCAGCACCCGGCGCACCTCGCGCAGCACCAGCCTCGGATCGGCCACGAACGGCAGCGCCCCGTACGCGGAGCACGCCAGATCGAAGGAGCCGTCCGTGAAGGGCAGCGCGCCGGCGTCGGCGCAGACCAGGGGGAACGATCCGCCGATGCGCAGGGCGTGCTGGAGCTGGCGGTGCGAGAGGTCCAGCGCCACCGGGTGGGCGCCCTGGGCGGCCAGCCAGCGCGAGCACTGCGCCGCGCCCGCGCCGATCTCCAGCACCTCCTTGCCCTTCAGGTCCTCGGGCGGGCCGAGCAGCTCGGCCTCCACCTCGTCCAGGCCCTCCGGGCCCCACACGAAGCGGTCGTCGCCGAGGAACGTGCCGTGGTCGATCTGGTACTCGTCCGCGTTCCGGTCCCACCAGCCACGGTTGGCGCGGGAGCTTTCCGCGACCGAGCTGTCACGGCGGGTGGCTTCCGGCTCGAACCCCTCAGGGTCGAGCGCTTCGGGCTCTTGGATGATCGGCTCCCTCGTCGTACTCTTCCGTCCAACCCGCCGGACGCGCGCGTGTCGCGGAGGGGGTCCCGCAGCCCTGCGTGGCCTCCCGGGACGAATCTTGTGCCGGGTATGCGGCGATCCGCCCCGGGTGTGCGCCTTCGCGCATTGACCATGTCCGGCTGCCCCCGTATGCTACAAGTTGCGCTGCGGGCCTGCGCACCTCAGACGTAGCAGGCTGCGCTCGCATCTGTTGTATGTCCCCTCGGTTGTCGAGGCGCCATCACCAGTTTCTGGTGGGGCGCTTCCTTGGCTGTCCGGCTTCATCAGAGCGATACGGGCTCCCGGCGTAGCAGTACCTACGACTTTCTGTCCGTAACCGGAGCCCTTTCCCACATGACGAGCAGCACCGAGACCACCGCCACCACCCCGCAGGTTGCGGTCAACGACATCGGTAACGAGGAAGCCTTCCTCGCCGCGATCGACGAGACGATCAAGTACTTCAACGACGGCGACATCGTCGACGGCGTCATCGTGAAGGTCGACCGGGACGAGGTCCTGCTCGACATCGGTTACAAGACCGAAGGTGTCATCCCGAGCCGCGAACTCTCGATCAAGCACGACGTCGACCCCAACGAGGTCGTCGCCGTCGGTGACGAGATCGAAGCCCTTGTTCTCCAGAAGGAGGACAAGGAAGGCCGCCTGATCCTCTCGAAGAAGCGCGCCCAGTACGAGCGTGCCTGGGGCACCATCGAGAAGATCAAGGAAGAGGACGGGATCGTCACCGGTACCGTCATCGAGGTCGTCAAGGGTGGTCTCATCCTCGACATCGGCCTCCGCGGCTTCCTCCCGGCCTCCCTGGTCGAGATGCGCCGCGTCCGCGACCTCCAGCCCTACGTGGGCAAGGAGCTCGAGGCGAAGATCATCGAGCTGGACAAGAACCGCAACAACGTGGTCCTGTCCCGCCGTGCCTGGCTGGAGCAGACCCAGTCCGAGGTCCGCCAGACGTTCCTCACGACCCTCCAGAAGGGTCAGGTCCGCTCCGGTGTGGTCTCCTCGATCGTCAACTTCGGTGCCTTCGTGGACCTGGGTGGCGTCGACGGTCTGGTCCACGTCTCCGAGCTGTCCTGGAAGCACATCGACCACCCCTCCGAGGTTGTCGAGGTCGGCCAGGAGGTCACCGTCGAGGTCCTCGACGTCGACATGGACCGCGAGCGCGTCTCCCTGTCGCTGAAGGCGACCCAGGAAGACCCGTGGCAGCAGTTCGCCCGCACCCACCAGATCGGCCAGGTCGTGCCCGGTAAGGTCACGAAGCTGGTTCCGTTCGGTGCGTTCGTCCGCGTCGACGAGGGCATCGAGGGTCTGGTCCACATCTCCGAGCTGGCCGAGCGCCACGTGGAGATCCCGGAGCAGGTCGTCCAGGTCAACGACGAGATCTTCGTCAAGGTCATCGACATCGACCTCGAGCGTCGTCGCATCAGCCTCTCGCTGAAGCAGGCCAACGAGTCCTTCGGTGCCGACCCGGCCTCGGTCGAGTTCGACCCGACCCTGTACGGCATGGCCGCGTCCTACGACGACCAGGGCAACTACATCTACCCCGAGGGCTTCGACCCGGAGACCAACGACTGGCTGCCGGGCTACGAGAAGCAGCGTGAGGAGTGGGAGCGCCAGTACGCCGAGGCGCAGACCCGCTTCGAGCAGCACCAGCAGCAGGTCATCAAGTCCCGCGAGGCTGACGCTGCCGCTGCTGCCGAGGGTGGCGAGGCCGCTGCTCCGGCCGCGTCCGGTGGCGGTTCGTACTCCTCCGAGGGTGCGGACACCTCCGGTGCCCTTGCCTCGGACGAGGCGCTGGCCGCGCTGCGTGAGAAGCTTGCGGGTGGTCAGAGCTGATCGCTAGCCGCTGGGCTTAGCCGATAGTTTTGAGGGGCCGTACCTTTTGGGTGCGGCCCCTCGGACTTTTTTGTGGTGCCGGCCGGTGTTTGGGTGCGGGCCGGTGGGTTTTTTGGCGCAGTTCCCCGCGCCCCTACAGGGGTGCCGGCCGGTTGGCTGGTGCGGGCCGGTGGGGGGTTTGCGCGGTTCCCCGCGCCCCTAGGGGAGTGCGGGCCGTGGGGGTTTGCGTAGTTCTCCGCGCCCCTGGAAGACGCGGGCCGTGGGGGATTTCGGGCGGTTTGCCGCGCCTTTTAGGGGGTGACCGTTATGTTGGTCAGGGCCTTGCCGTCTGTCACCGTGTTGGTGCTGTAGACCGTTGTCCTGCAGCTTGAGCTGTAGTTGGTGACATCGATGGCGAGCCGGGTCGCACCCGTCGCGCCGGTCAAGGTCGACTTGTTGTTCTTGAACACCGTGCCGCAGCCCCAGCCGGACTGCTGGGTGTGGGTCTGATAGCCGTCGTTGCTGGTGTTCCTGCCGGTGTTGTCCTGGACGAGCGCGTTGTTGCCCTTCACGTCGACCCAGGAGTCGTCGTAATTGGCGCCCGTCAGACCGCCGCCGTCGAAGGTGTTGCCGACGATCTGTGCGCCTGTCGTGCCCTCCTTGATGTCGACGTTCTCGCCGCCGACGTCCGGGCCGATCGTGTTGTTCAGGATCTGGATGCGGTCGCTCTTGTCGGACAGCGTGTTAGCGGTGCCCACGTACACGCCCTCGCCCATGCCCCCGCCGTCGTTCCCGGTGTCGTGAATCCGGGAGTTCCTGATCACGCCGTCCGTGCTGGAGTTGCGGAAGTGGACGCCTTCCATGTCGAGGCCGTGCACCGTGACGCCGTCCACCACGACACCCTTCGCCCTGTCGATCATGATGCCCTTCTGGCCGCCGGTCACGGTCAGCCCGCTGACCGTCCAGTAGGAGGCGCCGTTCAGGTGCAGGCCGTAGCCGCCGCTCGCGGTGAGTACGGCCTTCGGGGAGCCGGTGAGCGTGATGCGGGCCGATGCGGTGGCCGGTGTGGTCGCCTTGAAGTTGCCGGTGTACGTGCCGTCCGCGAGGTGGATCGTGTCGCCGGGCTCGGCACTGCTGAGCGCCGACTTGAGCTGGGCCGCGGTGCCGACCTCGATGACCGGGGCGGCCGATGCCGGGCCCGCGGGGAGGAGCAGGCCGCCGCCGACGGCGGTCGCCGCGAGCAGGGAGGTGAGCAGCGTGCGCATGCGCATGGGGGTGCCTTCCTGTCGCTGGTCTCATACATGAACGTCGTGCGGGGATGTGAACCTCCGTCTTCGTGAAAGTACGGACCAGTTGACGGGGCGTCAAGGTGTGCGGCGCGAGGCACCTGATCAGCGGCCCGGCGCGGGAATGCCCACGCCTCAGGGCACGTTGTCGAGGAGGAACACGAGGAGGAGCGGTCACAGTGCTTGATCCGCAGGGTTTGTACGCATGGGAGCCGAAGGGCCTGGCCGTCGTCGACTTGGCGCTCGCCCAGGAGTCGGCCGGACTTGTCATGCTCTACCACTTCGACGGATACATCGACGCGGGTGAGACCGGCGACCAGATCGTCGACCGGCTCCTCGACTCACTGCCCCACCAGGTCGTGGCCCGCTTCGACCACGACCGGCTCGTGGACTACCGGGCCCGCCGCCCGCTGCTGACCTTCACGCGGGACCGCTGGTCCGACTACGAGGTGCCGGCCATCGAGGTCCGCCTCGTCCAGGACGCCACCGGCGCCCCCTTCCTGCTGCTGTCCGGGCCCGAACCGGACGTGGAATGGGAGCGGTTCGCGGCGGCCGTACAGCAGATCGTGGAGCGGCTGGGCGTCCGCATGTCCGTGAACTTCCACGGCATCCCCATGGGGGTCCCGCACACCCGGCCCGTGGGTCTCACTCCGCACGGCAACCGCACCGACCTGGTCCCGGGCCACCGCAGCCCCTTCGACGAGGCCCAGGTGCCCGGCAGCGCCGAGTCGCTGCTGGAGTACCGCCTCATGGAGGCCGGGCACGACGTCCTGGGCGTCGCCGCCCACGTCCCGCACTACATCGCCCGCTCCGCCTACCCGGATGCGGCGCTGACCGTCCTGGAGGCCGTCACGGCCGCCACCGGTCTGGTGCTGCCCGGCATCGCGCATTCCCTGCGCGCGGAGGCGCACCGTACGCAGACCGAGATCGACCGGCAGATCCAGGAGGGTGACGAGGAGCTGACCGCGCTCGTCCAGGGCCTTGAGCACCAGTACGACGCGGCCTCGGGCGCCGAGACGCGGGGCAACATGCTCGCCGAGCCGGTCGAGATTCCGTCCGCCGACGAGATCGGGCGGGAGTTCGAGCGGTTCCTGGCGGAGCGGGAGGGCGACAACTAGGGCCTGTCCGGCGGGTCATGCCGGAATCGCGGCGCCCGGCCGGCCCACCGCCACCGCCCTGAGGGCGTGGGACAGCGAGGGTGCGGCCAGGCTGATGCCGGGGGGTGGCTCTGTCAGTGGCAGGGCCTAAGCTTCCGCTCATGCTGAAAGTGGGCCTGACCGGCGGCATCGGCGCCGGCAAGAGCGAGGTGTCGCGGCTGCTCGTGGAGCGCGGGGCTGTGCTGATCGACGCCGACCGCATCGCGCGCGAGGTCGTGGCACCCGGCACGCCCGGGCTCGCGGCCGTGGTGGAGGCCTTCGGCGACGGCGTCCTCGCCGCGGACGGCAGTCTGGACCGGCCCGGACTCGGCTCCATCGTCTTCGCCGATCCCGAGAAGCTGGCCCTCCTCAACTCGATCGTGCATCCCCTGGTGGGCACCCGCTCGCGCGAGCTGGAGAGCGCCGCGGCCGAGGACGCCGTCGTGATCCACGACGTGCCGCTCCTCACCGAGAACGGTTTGGCACCGCTCTACGACCTGGTGATCGTCGTCGACGCGAGCCCCGAGACCCAGCTCGACCGGCTGGTCGGGCTGCGCGGGACGACCGAGGAGGACGCACGCGCCCGTATGGCCGCGCAGGCGACCCGCGAGCAGCGCCGAAAGATCGCGGACATCGTGATCGACAACGACGTACCCCTGGAGGCGCTGCGCGAGCGCGTGGCGGAGGTGTGGGACGACCTCCTGCGCCGGGCGCGCGATCCCCGGGCGGCATCGGGGGACGGCCGGCCGGGCGTCGGGCGGCCGGGCGACGCCGGCGCGGAATAGCCGACCGTGCCAGGGCGTTGAAACGCCCCAGCGAGGGAAGGAGCTTGCCGTGCCCAAGACCAGCGGTTCGCCCGGACGTACTCCGGAGACGCATGTCATCGACTTCCGCGCGGCCGAGCGACTGCTCAACGCGCGGGATCCCCGGGGCGCGGTGAAGCTGCTCGACGGAGTCATCGACGCACACCCCGAGAACACCGCGGCCCGGCTGCTGCGTGCGCGTGCCTTCTTCGCGGCCGCGCAACTTCGGCCCGCCGAGCTGGAGTTCACCATCGTGCTGGAGCGCGAGCCGGACAACGCGTTCGCGCACTTCGCGCTCGCCCGCACCTATGAACGCCAGGGCCGCGTCGATCAAGCCGTACGTCACTTCCGGCTCGCCGCCGCGCTCGACCCCAACCCGCAGTACCTGAAGGCGGCCCGCTTCGACTCCTGACCGCCGGCAGGTCCGGGGGTCGCTGTCAGGGGTGACGGTGCCGTGGCGGCCGTGGGTAGGGCGGACCACTCTCCGGCGGCTGGTACGGCGGTATGTTCCGGCCGGGCTGGTAGTGCGGGCCCTGGTGGATGTGCCGCAGGATCATGGTCATGTCGATGGTGGCCACCAGCCACAGCACCCCGCAGGCGGCCGCCCAGCCGGGGCGCCCGACCAGCGCGAACGCCGCCGTGCCGAAGATCGCCCAGACCAGTCCCCACATGCTCAGCCAGAACCGCGCCCGCAGCGCACTGCGCGCGGTCGCCGGCTCACTGCCCGTACGCATCGGATCATCACTCCTGCTTGCAACGTACTCTTCGTCGGGGACGTTCATCAACGACGTTCTCCGAAGGGGGACGCGCAGTGCTGCCGGACGCCGACGACCTGCCCGAACTGCTCCTCGACCTGGCCGTGCCGCACGAGGACATCAACGAACTGATCGCACTGCGGCACACGGTGACGGGTGACCCCGGCACACGGCGGCTCCTCGAACGGTGCGTCGATGAGCTGCTCCGGGACCTGGGAGCCACGGATCGCACGCCCGACCTCGGCGAGCTGCTCGCATCCGCTCCGCCCGCGCTGGACGGCATCCTCGCCGTGTACGTCTTCGTCGCCGCGCTCCCGCACACCCTCGCTCACCACCGCGAGCGCGGCATCCCGGCCGAGATCTCCCGGCGCACCCTGGCCGACCTGGGCCGGCACATGGCCGTGCACCGCAGACGGCACGGCAGGGCCGGGCTGCACTCACCGCGCTGGCTCGCCCATCACTTCCGCGGAGAGCTGTACCAGCTGGGGCGGCTGCAGTTCGAACGGGCGCAGCTGGGGCAGCGCACCTCGACGGTGATCGCCGCGGCCGGCCTGCATGCGCTGCCCGGCACACCCTGTCTGAACCTCCACATACCCGACTTCCACGGCCCGCTGACGCCGTCCGCCTGCGACCGTTCCCTGGCCCTGGCCCGGGAGTTCTTCGCCCTGCACTTCCCCGAGGAGCATGCCGAGGCGGTGCTGTGTCATTCCTGGCTGCTCGACCCCCAGCTGAAGCGGTACCTGTCCGCGCAGTCCAACATCGTGCGCTTCCAGGAGCGGTTCCGTGCCGCCCGCGAGGACACGGAACCGGCCGACACCGAGCCCGTGCAGTTCGTCTTCGGGAACCCGGACCTGCCGGTCGCCGAGTTGCCCCGGCGGACCTCCGTGGAGCGGGCGGTCGGCGACCATCTGCGGGCGGGGGGCCACTGGTACGTCGGGCACGGATGGTTCCCGCTGCGGGATGAATGACTCGAACGAGTGAACTGGGGCCGGACGGGAACGAGCGTGCGGACACGGCCCGTTGTTCGGGCATGACGGTCGAAATGCGTGAGGGATACGAGGGAACCGGACCCGGTGCGATCACCCCGGACGGCTGCGCGGTCGAGCTGTACACGCGGCTTCCGGTGGGCGACGAGCCGGACGTCATTGCCGGGGCCGTGCCCGCCGAGGCGCACATCCTCGAACTGGGCAGCGGAGTGGGCCGGGTTACCCATGCCCTGCTGGAGCGCGGCTTCACGGTCACGGCGGTGGACGAGTCCGCCGAGATGCTCGCCCGCGTCCGCGGGGCGCGCACGATATGCGGCTCGATCGAGGACCTGGACCTGGGCGAGAGGTTCGACGTGGTGATGCTCGCGTCGTTCCTCGTGCACAACGGTGACGTCGAGGTGCGCCGGCGCATGCTGCGAGCCTGCGCCCGGCATGTGACGGCGGGCGGCTGCGTGCTCATTCAGCGGGAGGGCGCGGACTACCACACGAAGGTGCCGAGAGAGCGGGTCGACCCGAGCGGCTTCACCCTGCGGATCGCGTCGTCGGAGCCGGTCGGCGACGGGGTGAACTCGGTGCGCGCCGAGTATGTCTTCCCGGACGCGGTCTGGACGCAGACGTTCCGGGCCCGGCCCCTGACGACAGAGCAGTTCGAGGAGGCGCTGGCGGAGGCGGGACTGGAGGTGGACGCCTGTCTGACGCCGGACGGGATGTGGGTGAGGGCGGTACCGGTGAGGTAGCGATACCGGCGAGGCGCAGAGCGATGAGTTCTCGGACCGCGGGGGGTCTATCCCGGTGACAGCAACCGGGACCGCTTCACCCAGGAGACCCTCATGTCCGAGACCACCGCGCCCGCCACGTCCGTTCCTTCCGCCCCTTCCGTCGCCTCCGGGACCGCCCGCGGTCGCCGTGCCCGGGTCGCTCTGCGCGCGGTGCAGGTGCTGCTCGCGCTCTTCTACGGGATCGCGAGCGCGCTGCCCAAGCTGATCGCGCATCCGTCGGCCGTCGAGTCCTTCGACAAGCTCGGCTGGGGCAGCGCGGGCATGTACATCATCGGTGTGCTCGAACTGGCCGGCGGGGTCGCGCTGTTGGTGCCGGTCCTGCAGTCGGTGGCGGCGATGGCGCTGAGCGCGCTCATGGTGGGCGCGTTCATCGTCCAGCTCACCGTCTTCGACGGTCAGTACGCGGTGACCCCGCTGATCCTGATCGTGCCGCTCGTCCTGATCGCCTGGGCCCGGCGTGCGCACAACGCGGAGCTGCTGGGGCTGCTGCAGCGGACGGGCCGGCGGGCGTGAGCCGTGCGGGACACCGCCGGTGACGCCGGCCGGGGCGCGGGGGCCCGGCCGGCGTCACCGGTGTGCGTCGACAGGGGGCGTCCGGGGCGAGGGGGCGCGTATCCGTGGGCCGGGATTGAGCATCCGTGCGCGAGGGGGTTCACCGCCCTCGCGGACGTCCGCCGGGCCCACCGATTCCTTGTGGCCCGCCACCGGGCCCGCCAGACCCTTGCGGCCCGCCGAGCCCGCCAGGTCCGCCGAGTCCGCCCAGGCTGCGCAGCCGTTCCAGTTCGCGGCGGTCACGCTTGGTGGGGCGGCCGGTGCCTCGGTCGCGGAGACCGACGGGGGCCACGGCCTCGCGGGGCGGGGGAGGAGGAGAGTTGTCGAGGTAGCACTGGACGGCCACCGGGGCGCCGACACGCTTGCGGATCAGCCGCTTGACGATCACGACACGCTCCCGGCCCTCGTGCCGCAGGCGCACCTCGTCGCCGACGCGGACGGAGTAGGCGGGCTTCACCCGCTCGCCGTTGACGTGGACGTGCCCACCACGGCAGGCGGTGGCTCCCATGGAGCGGGTCTTGACCAGGCGGACGGCCCAGATCCAGCTGTCGATCCGTACCGTCTCGCCGTTGCCCGGCCCGGCGGCCACCGCGGCGGCGATCTTGGGGTCGAGGGGCTGGGCGCCGGCGGCTCCGGAACCCTCGGCGTCCTGGGCGGGGGCCGGTCCGTCGAGACCGTCCGGTCCACCGGTGCCACGGTGCACGTTCTCGTCCGCATCCTCGGAAGCCATGCCCCGACCTTAACCCGCCGGGCCAGGTGAGCCGGAGGCGTTTTCCGGGGGCCCTGCGCCGAGAGCCGCAGTGCGCCGAGCCCGGGCTGTCTGCGCTCTGCCGGGCGGGAAGCCTTGCTGCCGCCGGCCCGTCCTGGACGGTGTCCGGCCCCGGGTACCCGGCCGGGCCGGGCATACGGTGGCGGTATGGACGACAGCAGGGCCCTCGCCCGGCTCGACCTGCGCATCGCGGAGTGCCGGGCCTGCCCACGGCTGGTCGAGTGGCGCGAGGAGGTGGCCCGGACCAAGCGGGCCGCGTTCGCAGACTGGACGTACTGGGGGCGGCCGGTGCCCGGCTTCGGCCCTGCCGACGCCCGCCTCGTGATCATCGGGCTGGCCCCCGCCGCGCACGGCGGCAACCGCACGGGCCGCATGTTCACCGGTGACCGCTCCGGAGACGTGCTCCATCAGGCGATGTACGACGTGGGGTTGGCCTCGCAGCCCACCTCGGTGCGCGCCGACGACGGCCTGGAGCTGTACGGCGTCCGTGTCACCGCGCCCGTGCACTGCGCCCCGCCCGCCAACAAGCCCACCCCCGGCGAACGGGACACCTGCCGCCCCTGGCTGGTCCAGGAGCTGCGGCTGTTGCGCCCCACGCTCAGGGCCGCCGTGGTCCTCGGCGCCTTCGGCTGGCAGGCGGCGCTGCCCGCGTTCGCCGAGGCGGGCTGGCCCGTGCCCCTGCCTCGCCCCGCCTTCGCCCACGGCACCCGGGTCGCCCTCGGCGGCCTGGACGTCTTCGGCTGCTTCCATGTCAGCCAGCGCAACACCTTCACCGGCCGGCTGACCCCCGAGATGCTGCGCGAGGTGCTGCGCACGGCGGCGGACGCGGCCGGGCTGCCGTAGCGGGCCCTCAGCCGGCGTCCTCGGGGTCGGTTGCGCACAGGTGCCGTACCGTCGAGCGGTAGTCGGCGCGGACGTGACCGAGCGTGCGGGCGCGGGCGCGGTCCGGGTCGCCGGAGGCGATGGCCTCGTACAACTCGCTGTGTTCACCGAGTAGTCGGAGCCACTCCTCGCTCTGCCGGGTGAGCCCGGCGCAGTCGGCCGTCGGCCGGTTCCATGACGGAGATCAGCAGGCTGTTGCCGGCCATGGCCAGGATGCGGTCGTGGAAGCGTGTGTCGATGTCCTGACGCAGGGTCGCGAGGACCCGTTCGCGCACGGCGCCGAGAGGCTCGGTCTTCGCTCGGGATCCCAGTGGTCGACGGGTCGGGGGCGGTGAAGCCTGCGGAGTCGCTGGTGTCCCTGGGCCTCATGACGAGCCGGGTCGGCGGCTTCGGGAAGCCCTTGCCCAAAGGACGTTTGTGGGGGCGGCCGTCGGGGTGTCCCATGCCTCTCAGCGCCTCAGCGCCTCAGCGCCTCAGCGCCTCAGCGCCTCAGCGCCTCAGCGCCTCAGCGCCTCAGCGCCTCAGGGCCGCCACCGGTACCGTACGTCCGGCTCCCGCTCCTCGTTGCCGCTGCCGTCCGTGCGCTCTACGGCGATGAATCCGTGCCGCTCGTAGAAGCGGTGGGCGGGCCTGTTGACCTGGAAGGTCCACAGGGTGAGGCCCTCGGGGCTGCGCTCCTTGGCCAGGGAGACGAACCGGTCACCGATACCGCGGCCGCGCCACTCGGGGTCCAGGTAGAGCTGGGAGAGCAGCTCGCCGTCCAGGACCATCACGCCGACGATCCCGCCCGCTTCCCCGGCCGCGTCGGCGACCCAGGTCTCCCTCGACGGCACCACCACGTTCCGGAAATACCCCCGCACGTCGTCGTCGGTGCGGGGCCGGACGACCGTGGGCAGCGCGGCCGCGAAGGACCGCAGCCAGACGTCGGCGGCGGCACGGGCGTCCGCCGGCCCCGCCCGGCGCAGGACGACCTCGGCCGTCACCGGCCCTCCTCCTGCTCCGGCACCACGGCCGTCGCCGTGATCTCCACCAGCTGCCCGGTGTACCCGAGGCAGGCGACACCGAGCAGTGTGGACGAGTGCGGCCCCCGGCTCAGCCCCGAGGCCTCGACGACCTCCCACACCGTGGACAACACCGACGGCTCGCTGCTGACGACGTACACGTCCGTCGTCAGCACATGCTCCAGGTCGCTGCCTATGGTGAGCAGTTGCTCCCGGAGGTTGGCCACCACCTGCTCGGCCTGGCGCACCGGATCTCCCGCACCGACCACCTCTCCCTCGGCATCGAGTGGCACGGCCCCGGCGAGGAAGGCGAGCTTCGTCCCCGTCTCGACGACGGAAGCGTGGGAGTAGGTGGGCGGCGGGAACAGCCCGGGTGCGGTCACTCGCCGGATCATGGCGGCTCCTGGGGTGGTGGGAGGTCGACCTCCTGATCATCCGCGGCCCGCCCGGGCCTCCGCACCCGAATTTCCGGCTCGGCAGGAGCCGCGGCCGGCCTGCCGGGCAGGCCTCCACCTGCTTCCCTTCCGGTCTCCGCGCCTCCGCTTTCCGGTGTGGCAGGAGCCCCGGCGGGCAAGCCGGGCATGCCGCTCCCCGCCTCCCGCCGAGCCTCGGCGGCACCGTGCAGATCGGCGTCTCCGTGCAGGTCAACGCTTCCGTGCAGGTCAGCGGCACCTCTCGTCGAGTCACCGTGGCCGGCGCCGACAGCTCCCCTCCGCGCCACCGCGACCCGCGCCGACACCTCCTGCCGCCTGCGCCGTACGGCGGCCCTCGCCGCGATGGACCGTCGTACGGCGGCCGCCGCCAGGGCTCTGAACTCGGCGCTCCGCTCAGCCGCTTCGACCCGCTCCACGCGGTAGAGCCGGGTCCGTGGAGCCGAGGCGGAGTACGGATTGCCGCGCAGCAGATCGGGCTCGCCCAGCAGCCGGCGCACCAGCTCCGCGGTCCATCCCCGCGCCCGCAGCCCGGCCATCGACACATGACCGCGGCGCCCCTTCGCGCCGCCCTTCCGAACCGTCACCATGACCTCCCCCGTCGTGACAATGAGTGACGACTTCCTTGATAGCGCGCACCACTGACAATCGGGTCGCCGCCTGCCCGGCCCCCGCCCTACGCTCCCCGCACCCGCACCCGCCCTTCATCTGGAGCCCGACCCATGCCCGCGCTCTCCGACCACGACTTCCTCGCCACCACCGCAGACCGCCTCGCAGCCCTCCCCACGGTCCGGGCGGTCGCCCTCGGCGGTTCCCGGGCCCAAGGCACCCACACCCCGGACAGCGACTGGGACCTGGCCGTCTACTACCGAGGCCCCTTCGCCCCCGCCGACCTGCGCGCCCTCGGCTGGGAGGGCGAGGTGTCCGAGATCGGCGGCTGGGGCGGCGGTGTGTTCAACGGCGGAGCCTGGCTGACCATCGACGGACGCCGGGTAGACGTGCACTACCGGGATCTCGACGCGGTCGAGCACGAGCTGGCGGAGGCGGAGCGCGGGCGTTTCCGGGTGGAGCCGCTGCTGTTCCATCTCGCCGGGATTCCCAGCTACTTGATCGTGGCCGAGTTGGCTGTCAACCAGGTGCTGAGGGGCCACCTGCCCCGTCCGGAGGCCTACCCGGCCGAGCTGCGCCGGACCGCGGCCGAGCGCTGGTCCGGCACCGCACGCGCCACCCTGGCCTACGCCAAGGCCAACCATGCCCCGCACGCCCGGCTCACCGAGGTCGCGGGCGCGCTGGCCACCGCCGCCGTACAGGCCGGCCACGCGGTGCTGGCGGCGCGCGGGGAGTGGGTGACGAACGAGAAGCGGCTGCTGGACCGGGCCGGACTGCGTGCGGTCGACGACCTCATGAGGGAGGTCACCGCCCCTGAGGCGGGGTCTGTGACGACCGCGCTCATGAAGGCCGAAGACCTCTTCGGATCAGCTCTGCCGGAACAGGCTCACTGAGCCGGACCCGGGCCGGGCAACGGCCCGGCCACGTACACCGGTTCCTCGACGGGACCTGTGTCGGGTCCTCGACTCGGGTCACTGGTGCCGCGGCACGTAGGATGTGCGAGCCCGATGACATGGCGACGGAGGCTGGTACATGGCGCGCGGCGAGCACGACGAGGACTGGTTGGATCTGGCCGATGCCATCGAGGTGCTGCGAGCCCAGCTGTCCGAGGCGCAACGCCGCGGCCAGGGCTCCCAACTGCGCTTCGTGCTCGGCGAGATCACCGCGGAGTTCGAGATCGAGCTGATGCGGACGAAGAACGGCGGCGGGACGCTGCGGTTCGGCGTCGTGGAGGCCAACGCCCGCGCGGAGCGCACGGCACGGTCCACCCAGCGCGTGACCCTGCGCCTGAACCCGGAGCAGCGCGGGGGCGGGGACGTGGCCGTGGGCGACGTCGAGTAGTCGGGCGGCGATCCGATCATGGAGGAACAGGTCGTCCAGGTCCGCGGCCCGGGCTTCGGCAGCGGCTATCTGATCGCGCCGCGGCTCGTCCTGACCGCCGCGCACGTGCTGCCGCCACCACATGCACCGGGGAAGATCACCGTGTCCTTCCCGGATTCGGACACCCGGTTCCCTGTCGTGGTGCGGTGGCGACGGCACGACGAGACCGTGGATGCGGCCCTGTTGGAGATCCCGGCCGACCATCCGAACTGGCCGACGCCCGTCACGCTGCGCGGTGCCCGAGGCCGCCGCCCGCAGCGCTGGGGCCGGTGTGTGACGGGCGGGGCCGAAGTACAGGTCGCTGCCACGGGATTCCCGCGGCAGCAGCGGACGCAGGCCGGCGACCGGGGCCGGGAGACGCTGGTAGGCCGGGTCAGGCCGCACAGCGGTGCGGCCTTCGAGATCCTCGACGGCGCCGGCCTGTTGGCGTTCGACACCGCAGGAATGGATCACGAAACCGCGTCCCGGACCACCCACTGGTCCGGGATGTCGGGTGCGGCCGTCCTCCTGTCCGGCGAGAATCTGCTGCTCGGCGTGGTGCGGGCCGACCGGCGGCCGGACCGGGGCACGCGGCTGAGGTACACCCGCAGCGAGGACCTGCTCGCCTGTGACGACTTCCGCGCGGTGGTCCGCGAGGCGACCTCCGTCGACCCGCAGCCCGAACCGGCCGAGCTCGCACGGCTGTTTGAGCCTGCGCCGCCCAAGCGGGAGGTGACGTCGCCGACCATGCTGCTGCGGGCCGACGCGGAGGTGGTGTCGTTCCACGGCAGGGAGGACACGCTCGCCGCCCTGGAGCGGTGGTGTCTGACGGACCCGGACGGCGCCCCCGCCGTCCGCGTGCTCACCGCCCCGGGCGGGCAGGGCAAGACGCGGCTGGCCCGGCAGCTGATGGCGCGGATGCGGGACCGCGGCTGGGTGGCCGGTCAGGTACGCCGCAAGCCGGACGCCCTGCCGGCGCTGCGCAGCGTCCAGCACCCGCTGCTGCTGGTTGTCGACTATGCCGAGACCCGACCCGAACTGGTCAGGGAGCTGCGGGAGCAGACCGAGGACGCCGGGCATCCGGTGCGGCTGCTTCTGCTCGCACGCTCGCTCGGGTCCTGGCGGACCAGGGCCACCGGCGCCCTCCCCGAGACCCGGTTGCACGCGCTCAGCCCCGGCACCGCCGACCGGGAGCGGGCGTTCCGGACGGCCGCCCGGGACCTCTCCCGCCGTCTGGCGGAGGTGACCGGCGGGACGGACGTCGACTGGCCCGGGCTCGTGGACGTACTCCCGGCCGCCCGCCCCGGAGCGGGCTCAGGGGCCGAGACGGCACTGACCGTGCAGATGGCGGCGCTGGCCGCACTGCTGCGCCATGTGCGGACCCCCGAGCGGGACGGGGGCGCGCTGGAGGCCGAACTCCTTGAGCACGAGAAGAAGTACTGGCTGGACACCGCCGACGGGCGGGGCATGACGGCCCGGGACAAGGAACTGCTCGCACAGGCGGTGGCGGCGGCCGTACTGTGCCCCGCGCAGGAGGAACGGGAGGCACGGGAAACCATCGCCCGGCTGCTGCCCGATGAGCCGCCGCGGTTGATCGCGGACGTCACCGCCTGGCTGCGCGACCTGTATCCGCCGCCCGAGGGCCGCTACTGGGGCCGGCTGGAGCCGGACCGGCTGGCGGAGTTCCAGGCCTCCGAGCAGCTCATCGAGGAGCCCGGGCTGCTCGGGAGGCTGTTCGCCCGGGCCCCGGACCACCAGCGGGTGCAGACCCTCACCGTGCTCGCCCGGTCCGCCGTGGCCCACGCCAACGAGGGCCGCGCGCGGGAGGCGCATCAGGTTGTCGGCCGGTTGCGCGAGGCGCTGCGCGCGGTGCCCGCCGACGCACCGCTGAGCGCAGCCATGCTGCGCGCGCACTCCGACGCACTGCCGGAACAGACCCATGTGCTGCGCGAGTACGTACTCGATGTCGCCCGCGACCTGAACCGGCTGTGCAGCGCCACGGGCGACGACCCGCAGGCGCTCCGCGACCGCGCGTGGGCGTTGCACAACCTGGCCGAGCGGCACCTGGCGGTGGGCGAGTGGGAGGAGGCGCGGGCGTCGGCCGCGGACGCGGCGGCGATCCGGGAGCGGCCGGCGGCGGACGGGGCGATGACGCACCGCACGGAGTGGGCCGACTCGCTGCTGGTGCTGTCGCACGCCTCGCGCATGACAGGACACCTGGCGGATGCGCACATGGCCGGCGACCAGGCGCTGAATCTCTTCCGCGCGCTGGCTGCCGAGGACGGTGAGGAGTGGGAGAAACGCGAGCGCGGTCTGGTGCGGGCGCTCGTCAACCTGTCCCGGGTGCTCTGGTGGCTCGACCCGAGCGCGATCCGCTTCGACCAGATCGCCCAGTCCGACCAGTACACGGACGAGGCCGTCCGGCGTGCCCGCGACCTGGTGGCCGACCACCCCGATCTGGACCCGCTCCTGCTCACGGAGGCGCTGAAGGAGCGAGGCGCGAACCTCTGGCGCTTCCAGCGGCACTCGGAGGCGTTGTCGCTGAGCGAGGAGGCGGTCGAGACGTCCCGCCGGCTCGCGACGGAGAACGCGGACGCCTACGACGCCGACCTCGCCCAGGCCCTGATGGGCCTCGCGGTCGACTACGGCAACGCCTCCCGGCCACGCCGCGAGTCGATGGCGCTGGTACGGGAGGCGATCGCACTGGTGCGCCCGCGGGCCGAGGAGCTTCCCGAGGGATATCGCTCCACCCTGGCCCAGATGCTGCTCAACCTCGCCTGGGACCAGTTCGAGGACGGAGATCACGGGGCGGCGCTGGAATCCATCGGGGAGGCCATCGGGCATCGCAGGGCTCTGGCACGCGAGGGGTACGGGATCGCCGCGCCGGGTCTGGCCCAGTCGATGGGGGTGCTGGCCACGTTCCGCGCGCGTCTCGGCGACCACGAGGCGGCGGTGGGCGGACTCGAGGAGGCCCTCCGGATCTACGCGGGTGCCGAACTGCCGCTCAGCGCGAGCCAATTGAAGTCCCAGTCCGAAATCGCTCTCGACCTCGCCTACTCCTATGACGCCCTGGGCCGTTCGGCGGACGCGCTCGCCGCCCTGAACCAGGCCCTCGTCGTCCGGGACCGGTTGAGCGCGTACGCCCCCGGCCTCTACGCGGAGAGCCATGCCACCGGCCTGCACGACGGCTCCGACCTGTACCGCAGGTACGACCGGGAGGTCGCGAGGCGCATCCTGCTGCGCCAGGCGCTGCCACGGTATCGCCGGCTGTCCCGCGTCAACGCGGAAAAGCGTGAGGGGCTGGCCTTCTGCCTGCACGACCTGGGCTCCAGCTACGCGACGTCCTGGGCGACGGCCGAGCGGGCGGTTCCCGTGCTGCGGGAGGCGTACGAGGTGCGCGTGCGGCTGTCGGCCGGCCACGCGAGACATGAGGCGGGCCTGGCCGACACCTGTGCGGAGCTGGGCCATGCGCTGCTGAGCACGAGCCGCTTCTCGGATGCCGTGCGCATCGCGGAGCACGAGGTGAGCCTGCGGCGCCGACTGCTCGTCACGGACCGGGACGGTCAGGAGCGGCCCCTGTGCCACGCTCTGCTGCGGCTGGCCGACGCGCGGGCGATGGCCGGACAGAGGGCGGCGGCCTGGCGCACCGCGCTCGAGGCCGAGGAGGCCTGCGTGACACTGGCCGCTCGCCCCGGCGAACGGCCGAACTGGACCGCGTGGCTCCTGTTCCGGCTGGGCGGGACGCTGAGCCTGTGCGGCCGGCACGACGTGCGCCTGGCCGCCCGCGGGGTGGTACCGGCACGGCGCGCCGTCCGCCTCTACCGGGACCTGGTGGACCAGGACCCGCGCAGACAGTTCGACCTGAGATATGCCGTCGCCGGGCTCGCGAAGGTTCTGGACCGGATCGGCCACCACGCCGAGGCCACCGAAGTACGTCTGCGAAGAGGAGCATGACGCCATGGCATCACCGCTGAACGACGAGGAGCGGAGCGAGTCGGCCGAGGACATCCGGCGGGACGAGGGGAGCGCCGCCCGCTCGGGGGAACTGTGGTACGCCAACGTTGCCGATTTCGTCAGCGACCGCTTCATCTATCTCGTCTCGTGTCCCACTCCCGAATCCGGGCGCGTGTGGTGCCCGGAGTGGTATCGCCATGCCGAGGCCCTCTCCCGGCTCGACTCCTTGTGGCGCGCCTGGGAGAACCTGCGCTGGGACGCGGGCATGGGCATGTCGAGCTGGTGGACCCACCACGTCGACCCGCACATGCGCGCCCTGACGGACCCCCTCACCGGGCCGTTCGCCCGCTGCGCCGACGGCCACCAGAACCCTGTGCCGCTGCCGATCGAGTCACCGCCGGAGGATCTCTTCTCCGACCAGAGGCCGCCGACCGTCAGGGACCCGTTCGCCCTCGACTGAGCGCGCTCGCCGGACATTGCGTTCATAAAGAAACCGCCCGCCCCGGCACCTTTCACCTCCGCGAAACGTGATCGCCCGGTTTGCTCAGGGAACGCGATCTACCGTGGGAGGCACATCAGCCGCCCGGCCGCCGTCGTCCGAAGGCCCAGACCGCCCTCGTACGAACAGGAGCCCCGTGCCGCGCCCCGCAGCCCGTAGCCGTCCCGGCCGCCGGTCCGCCATCGTCCCGCCGCCCTGGCTCGCCCACGCCCTGCGCACCCAGCGCGGCCCCGTCCCGTGGAGTGCGGTGATCCGGGGCGGGCTCGCCGCCGGGCCGCTGCTGCTCGCCGGTGTGCTGGGCGGTCGGGTCGCCGACGGCGTCCTCGCCGCCATCGCCGCCATGCTCGCCGGCATCAACGACCGGCCCGGCAGCAGACGGGCCTCCGTCAGGCGGCTCGGCATGCCCGCGGCGGCCGGGGCTCTCGGGCTGCTCGTGGGGACGTACGCAGGGCAGCAGCTGTCCGCCCTGCCCCTGACCCTGCTCCTGACCGTGCTCGGACTGGCCGCCGGAGGCATCAGCGCCGTCGGGCCCGTCGCCTCCGCCGCCGGTACCCAGCTGCTCGTCACCGCGGCCGTCGGTGCCGGGATGCCGGCGGCCGAGAGCGGCTGGCAGCGGGCCCTCGCCTTCCTCGCCGGCGCCGGCTGGCTGCTCCTGCTGCGGCTGGTGCTGCCCACACCCGGTTCGCTCGCCGGGGACTTCCGGTTCGACGGCGAACGGGAGGCGGTCGCCGACGTGTACGACGCCGTCGCCGCGCTGCTCGATGCCGTGGGCCGGGACACCGCCGTCGCCCGCCGGGCCGCGCTCACCGCCGCACTCGACCACGCCCAGGACGCCCTTGCCGGACCCCGGCTGCGCCGGTACGCCAGTTCCGCGGCCGAGCGCCGGTTGCACGCCCAGTACGTTGCCGCGCTGCCCCTGGCCGAGGCCGCCACCGCCCTCGCCTGGGCGGGCGAGGCCGTCTCAGCGCGCGCGGCGGTGGGGCCCCGGCGGCTCGCCGCCGCGGTCCGCGGCAACACCGGCACCGGCCCGCTGCCCGCCCCCAGCCGGTCGGCACCCGCCCTGCGCGCCCTCGACGACGCTCTGTTGCGCGCCGCGGAGGTCTCCGACCGGGCCGGGAGCGACGAGCACCGGCCGCCGACCCGGCGGCGCGGCGCCAAGGCCGCGGTCCGGGCCGCTCTGGGCACCGGCGGGCGGGAGTACGGGCTGCGCGTCGCCCTCTGCTTCGGGGCCAGCGCCGCCGCGGCCCAGGCCCTGCACCACGCCCGCTGGTACGGGCAGCACGAGCACTGGTACTGGCTGCCCGCCACCGCCGTCTTCCTCGTCAAGCCCGACCTCGGGCCGCTCGCCTCCCGCGTGCTGAGCCGGGCCGCCGGCACCGTGCTCGGTGCCCTGGTGTTCGCCGGGTTCGCCGTGCTGCTGCCGCGGCCGGAGGGGCTGATCGTGCTGGTGGCGGTGTGCGGGGCGCTCGTCCCCGTCTCCACCCGGAACTTCGCCGCCCTCACCGCCGTCGTCACCGTCCTCGTGCTCGCCCTGGTCATGGCCGGCGGCGAGCCGCAGGCCTCCGTCAGCCGGATCGGCGAGACGCTCCTGGCCTGCGCGATCGTACTGATCGTCGGACATCTGCCGATGCCGGGGGAGCGGGGCGGCGGGGTACGGGCCCGGCTCGCCGTCGCCGGGAGCGCCGCCCACGCCTATCTCGTGCACGTCCTGAGCGAGTCCGGCGACCGCGCAGAACGGTGGGCGCTGCGCCGCGAGGCCTACCGCACCCTCGCCGAGGCCCGTACCGCGATCGCGCTCGCCGCCGCCGAACTGCCCGCCCTGGCCCGGCACACCGAGGGCACGGACGCCGTCGCCGCCGTCCTGGAACGTCTGGTCGACACCACCACGGCCTGCGCCGTGCACCTCGACCACACCGGCCGCCTCACCCCGCGGCACACCTGTCACCTGCAGGAGCTGCTCGACGAGTTGGAGCGGCACCGGGAGCGGGGCGGACTGCCCGCCGTGGCCTAGCGCCCGGATGCGCGGTTCGGCCCACCTCGCGGTGCGACACAGTCGTACGTTGGGGCCCATGACCGCCTCTCCCGCCGACCTGGTCGTCACCGGCTGCACCGTCCTCGTGCACGACGAGGAGGAGCGGATCGTCTTCCGCGAGGACGCCGCGCTCGTCGTCCGCGCAGGGGTGATCGAATCGGTGACCACCGCGGCCGCCGCCGCGGACCTGGTGGCCGTGGAGCGGATCGAGGCGTACGGGCAGGTCGCGATGCCCGGACTCGTCAACTGCCACACCCATGCACCGATGGTCGCCCTGCGCGGGCTCGCCGAGGACCTGCCGACCGAGGAGTGGTTCAACGACGTCGTCTGGCCCGTCGAGGCCAACCTCACCGAGCGGGACGTGGCGCTGGGTGCCCGGCTGGCCTGCGCCGAGATGATCCGCGGCGGGGTCACCTGCTTCGCCGACCACTACTTCCACATGGACGTGGTCGCCGACGTCGTCGCGGAGTGCGGGATCCGGGCCCACCTCGGCGAGGCCTACTTCTCCTCGCAGGGTCCTCAGGGCCGGGAGAAGTCGGCGGCGTTCGCGTTGCGGCGGCGGGGCACCGCCGGCGGCCGCATCACCACCGCCCTGGCTCCGCACGCCCCCTACACGGTCGCCGACGCCGACCTCACCGCCACCGCCGAACTCGCCCGCACCCACGGTCTGCCCGTCCATCTCCACGCCGCCGAGAACCGCGACCAGACCGAGACCAGCCTCGCCCGGCACGGTGTCACCCCCGTCGAGATCCTCGACCGCACCGGACTGCTGGACACCGACCTGCTCATCGCCCACGGCACCGGCATCGTCGAGCGCGACCTGCCGCTGCTGGCCCGCACGCGCGGCCGCACGGCGGTGGCGACCGCACCCCGCGGCTACCTCAGGTTCGGCTGGCCCGACACCACCCCGGTACGGTCCCTGCGCGCCATCGGCGTCCCCGTCGGACTCGCCACGGACGGCGCCGCCTCCAACAACTCCCTCGACGTGTGGGAGTCGATGGCGCTGACCTCCCTGATCCAGAAGTCCACCGAGGGCGACCCGCGCTGGCTGACCTCCCGTCAGGCCCTGCACCACGCCACCCTGCAGAGCGCCCGCGCCGTCGGACTCGGCGGCAGCGTCGGGAGCCTCGCCCCCGGCCGGCGCGCCGACATCATCCTGGTCGACCTCACCGGCCCGCACACCCAGCCGGTCCACGACCTCGCCGCCACCCTCGTGCACAGTGCCCGCTCCGCCGACGTCCGCACCACCATCGTGGACGGCCGCGTCCTGATGCGGGACCGCGAGCTGCTCACCCTCGATGTGCCCGCTGTCGTGCAGGAGTTGTCGGATCGACTGCCCTCCCTCGTGGACCGGAGCCACGGGCAGCGCATCCAGGAGTACGACACCTGAACCCCCGTAGGCTGACTGCCATGGATCACGCGGACGGCCTGCTCGACCACCCCTACGACGTCTACCGGCGCCTGCGCGACACCGCGCCCGTGCACCGCATCTCCGGACCCGACGGCGCACCGGCCTGGCTGGTCACACGCTACGACGACGTCCGCGAGGCCCTCGCCGACCCACGGCTCTCGCTCGACAAGCGGCACGCCACGGCCGGCACCCACAAGGGCTTCGCCCTGCCGCCCGCCCTCGACGCCAACCTCCTCAACATGGACCCGCCCGACCACACCCGCATCCGCCGCCTGGTCGGCCATGCCTTCACCCCGCGCCGCGTCCAGCAGCTCCGTGAGCCGATCCGGCGCACCGCCGACCAGCTCCTCGACGCCCTCGGCCCGCACGGCACCGCCGACCTCGTCGCCTCCTACGCGGCCCCGCTGCCGATCACCGTCATCTGCGACCTGCTCGGTATCCCGGAGGAGCACCGGATGGACTTCCGGGTGTGGACCGACTGCCTGGTCGCCCCCGATCCCGCGCGGCCCGAGGCCGGCAAGGGGGCGGTGGTGGCCATGCTGGGCTTCTTCACCCAGCTGCTCGCCGACAAGCGGAAGGCCCCCGCCGACGACCTGCTCTCCGCCCTCATCGCCGTCCGCGACGAGGGCGACCGGCTCGGCGAGGACGAGTTGATGTCCCTCGCCTTCCTCATCCTGTTCGCCGGGTACGAGAACACGGTGCAGCTCATCGGCAACTCCGTCCTGGCCCTGCTGCGCCACCCCGACCAGCTCGCCGCCCTGCGCAAGGACCCCGCACAGCTCACGGGCGCGGTCGAGGAGTTCGCCCGGTACGAGGGCCCTGCCCTGCTGGCCATCCGTCGCTTCCCGGTCGAGGACGTGACGATCGCCGGGGTCACCGTGCCGGCGGGGGAGACGGTCTGGGTCTCGTTGTCCGCCGCCAACCGCGACCCCGCCCGCTTCACGGACCCCGACCGCCTCGACCTGACCCGCGACGCCTCCGGCCATCTCGCCCTCGGGCACGGCATCCACTACTGCGTCGGCGCACCCCTGGCCCGCGCGGAGACGGAGATCGCCCTCGCGGCCCTGCTGGAGCGGTTCCCCGAACTGGCCCTCGCGGAAGCGGACCCGCAGTGGCGGCCGTCGCTGCGCGCCCGGGGCCTGCTGACGCTGCCGGTGCGGTACACGCGATAGGACCGGGGCGGGCGGGAGGTACCGGTCATGGAGTCGTCCGACGCGGGGCTGGTGGGCGCGCCGGCGGACGACCGGGCATTGGGCGTGACCAATCGTCAGCGTCTGCAGTGGGCAGCGGGGTTGGACCGAACCGGCCCGTGAGGAGCGGTCCGCGAAAAGATTCTTGGTTCGCGGCGCCGGGCTCCGATGAGTTCTGTCTCCGTCGACGGTCACCACTGCCAACAGACCGTCGGACAGGAGGGCCCATGTCGCTTCCGGAGATCGTCTCGCGCGAGCAGTGGCGCGCGGCGCGCGAGGAGTTGCAGCGCAAGGAGGAGGCGGTCAGCAGGGCGCGGCACGCACTGACCGCCGAGCGGCAGCGGCTGCCCATGGTCGAGGTCGACCCGGAGTACGTCTTCGAGGGCGGCGACGGCAAGGCCACCCTCCTCGATCTCTTCGAGGGCCGGGCCCAACTCGTCGTCCACCACTTCATGTTCGCGCCGGAGTGGGAGTCCGGCTGCCCCTGCTGCGCGGCCTTCCTCGACCAGGTCGGCACCCTTGCCCATCTGCGCGCCCGGAACACCTCGTTCGCGGCCGTCTCCCGGGCGCCGTTCACCCGGATCCTGCCGTTCAAGGCGCGGATGGGCTGGGCGGTGCCGTGGTACTCGTCCTGCCACAGCGACTTCAACCGCGACTTCGCGGCGACCGTGGACCAGGACGGTGACCTGGTCGAGCGGCCGGGCCTCAGCTGCTTTCTGCGGGAGCGCGACCAGGTCTTCCACACCTACGCGGTGCACGGCGACGGCCTCGACGGTCTCGGCACCACCGCCGGCCTGCTCGACCTCACCGCGCTCGGCCGCCGCCCACAGGGCAGCGACCGGCTCAAGTGCCACGACGAGTACGACGACTGACACATCATGTAGGGGAACTGTCGCTGAACGTATCGTTCGTGTCACAAGGTGAACGGATCCTCACGGTCCGCGCTGAACCCGTGTCAGCAATGTCTCAGTCCCGTCACTGGGCGAGGCGATTCACTCCTCCGGGGCGTTAACTCCAAGAAGTACGACGCTCTCTGGAGGTGCGAGATGGTGAACGGGCGAACCGTGCTCGAGCGCTTTCCCGCAGGTGGTCCGCGGGGATCATGGCCCGCGGAGGAGTTCGCCCACGCGCGGCGTCTCGAAGGCCTGCCCGCCGAGGTCGTCATGGACCTCGCCACGGACACGTTCCTGGTCATCGTGCGCGGTGGCGACCTCACGGAATGAGGCGGCTCAGGCCGGCTTCGGAGCCGGCCGCATCACCCGGACAGCCGAACGTGGCGCTCTCGGACCGGATCCATCGCGGCTCGTCGGTCGGTGGCCGGCCGACGCCCGAACCCGAGCCCGGCGCGGCCTCGCGCCGAGACGGCTCGGGACCTCACGCCGAGACGGCTCGGGACCTCACGCCGAGACGGCTCGGGACCAGTCCGGAGTCGTCCCCGTCACCCGGCACAGCGCCAGGTACAGGGGGATCGGCGGGGTATAGGGGACCGTGCCCTCGGGGCGGTGGATCAGACGGGCGGTGGCGGGGACCACGGCGCCTGCGGCGTAGTGAGCCGGGGCCGGCCAGGGAAGCGCGTAATCGGAGTCCGACGGGACGATCCACCACCAGTGGGCGCCGTCGGCGTACACGCAGCCCACCCGGGGCAGCCGCGGGACGATCAGCGGACCGAGGTGGTCGGGTACGGCCACGGCGTCACAGCCGAGCGGGGACGTCATGCCCTCCGGTACCGGCAGCCGCAGGACCGGGGCCGGCGGGTGCTGCCGGCGTCCGAGGCGCACCAGCGTGTCCAGGCCGAGCGGCCGCCCGGGGTCGTCGGCGCCGCTCACGGCCGCTCCCACGCGCGCCGCTGCTGGGCCGGGGCCCTGAGCCGGGCCTGCTGGGCCCCGTGCCGGGCCTGGGCTTCCTCGTCATCGCCCGGAACCGGCTGCGGGATGTCCGGCTTGGGGCGGGCGCCCCAGCCCAGGTCGTTGCACGGCGCGGCGACATCGTGCGCGGCGTCGGTCTGGCGGACCAGCTCTGCCCAGACCAGCAGCCCCGGTCCGTGCTCCTGGGCACCCCAGGCCCGGCACAGCGCGTCGACGAGAAGCAACCCCCTCCCGTGCTCCTCGTCGGGTCGCTGCGGGGACGGGTGGGGTTCGCCGGGCGCACACCCCTCGTCGCGCACGGCTATGCGCACCGTGTCGTCGTGGTCGTGCAGCTCACACACCACGCGACTGCTCGCGGTGTGCACGATCGCATTGGTGACCAGCTCGGAAATGACCAGGGCCGCGCTGTCGCAGGTGTCCTCGCACACCGACCAGCCGGTCAGCCGGGCGTGCGTCAGGCGTCTGGCCTGGGCAGGGGAACCCGGATGTGCGGCCAGCTCGAAGCGGAACCGGCGCTCGGCAGCGCCCCCACCAGGGGCTGCTCCCGTTGCGGCGCCAAGACCGGGACGGTCTGCGGCGGCGTCTGTTCCTAAGGGCGCGGACGGAATCACGCTTGCCACTATCTCCCCGGCGTGAACACTTGGCAAGTGTCACTCTGAAAAATGCAAAGTGCGGTGTGACTCGGTCAAGGGCCGTGGCACACTGCTCGCAACAGCACCTCGAGCGGCGCCAATTGGGACCGTCGTCGATCCGGCCGGATCTTCGAAAGAGTCTTCGAACGGCGCCGCAGGGCTGTCGGGATTCTTTTTGCCGGAGCGGACTCTTCTGTCGGAGGTGGGAGCGTGAGCGAACCGCGGTCCGCGCCGACCGTGGGCCAGGTGGTCCTCGGCCGGCGCCTGCTGGACCTGCGGGAGCGCGCCGGGTTGAAGCGTGAGGAGGCCGCCCGTGTGCTTCGCGTCGCCCCCGCCACCATCCGCCGTATGGAGATGGCCGAGGTCGCCCTCAAGATCCCGTATCTGCAACTGCTGCTGAAGGCCTACGGGGTTCCCGACGAGGAGGCCGACCTCTTCGTCCAGCTGGCCGAGGAGGCCAATCTCCCCGGCTGGTGGCAGCGGTTCCACGACATCCTGCCGGGCTGGTTCTCGATGTACGTCAGCCTGGAGGGCGCGGCCGCCCTGATCCGCTCCTACGAGCCGCACTTCGTCCCCGGACTGCTGCAGACCGAGGACTATGCGCGGGGCGTGCTGAAGTCGGGCGCGATCGGCCAGACCGAACCGGACGACATCGAGCGCCATGTCGCCCTGCGCATGCAACGCCAGGAACTGCTCACTCGTCCCGATGCCCCCCGTTTCTGGGCGGTGATGGACGAGACGGCCCTGCGCCGCCCGGTCGGCGGCCCGGAGGTGATGCGCACGCAGATCGACAAGTTGCTCGAGGCCACGACACTGCCGAATGTGACGCTCCAGGTCGCCCCGTTCACCAACGGGCCGCACCCGGGGACGTACGGACCCTTCGTCCTGTTCCGGTTCGCGATGCCGGAACTCCCGGACATGGTCTACAGCGAGTACCTGACCGGCGCGGTCTATCTGGACGCGCGTGCCGAGGTGGCGACCCATCTGGAGGTCATGGACCGCATGGCGGCGCAGGCCGCCACGGCGCAACGCACGAAGGAGATCCTCCGTGATCTCCGCAAGGAGCTGTGAATGGATCGCATCAAGCCGCGCGGTCACGTCTACAACGGCATGCCCGCACGGGAGTTGGGCAGCGAGGGGTGGCACAAGCCCTGGAGCGGCGGCAACGGCGGAAACTGCCTGGAGGCGATGAAGCTCGCCGACGGCCGGATCGCCGTACGGCAGTCGACCGACCCGGACGGACCGGCGCTGATCTACACCTCGGACGAGATGACCGCCTTCATCGAGGGTGCCAAGGCGGGGGAGGCCGACTTCCTGCTCTCCTGAACCACCGGTGATAATTGTTTTTTGCTCAACTTCATTGTCCTGGTATCGACTTGAGCACTCATCACGTCAGGCGCTCACGGAGTGCCGTGGACGGGGCAGGACCCGACGGCCGCAGTGCGGCAGCGCGTACCGACGACGGAAGGATCGCGGGAACGCAGGGCCCCGGCCGCCGGTTCCACCCGGTGGCCGGTCCGGAGCCGGTCGTCGCCCGCGGCGGCCACCGGAACGGGTGGCACGTCACCGGCGCCGACCTGATCTCTGCACCCTCACGCAGGCGGGAGCACCCCGCACAGCGCCTCCAGCGCCGCGCCGTAGGCGTGCTCCGACGGTGTGGCGTACCCGACCACCAGACCGTCGGCCGCCGGCATCTGCGTCTCCGGGTGCCGGAACGCGGCCAGTCCGTCCAGGGCGACCCCCTGCCACCCGGCCGCCTTCACCGCGGACCGCTCGGTGCCCGGCGGCAGCCTGAGCACGGCGTGCAGGCCGGCCGCGATGCCGGTCACCTCGATGTGCGGCGCGTGCGCGGCGAGCGCCGCGACCAGCCGGTCCCGTCGGTGCCTGTAGCGCTGCCGCATGCGCCGTACGTGACGGTCGTACGACCCGGAGACCACGAAGTCCGCGAGCGCCAGCTGATCCGGCACGCTCGCCCACGCCTCCCGCTCGCCCTTGGCCGCGAGCACCGGCCCGACGAAGCGCTCGGGCAGCACCATCCAGCCGAGCCGCAGCGCCGGTGACAGGCTCTTGCTGACCGAACCGATGTGGATCACCCGCTCCGGGTCCAGTCCCTGGAGCGCGCCGACGGGCTTGCGGTCGTACCGGAACTCGCCGTCGTAGTCGTCCTCCAGCACCACCGCCCCACGCGCGCGTGCCCAGTCGATCACCGCCGCCCGGCGCTCCGGATGCAACGGACCTCCGGTCGGAAACTGATGCGCGGGCGTGAGCAGTACGGCCCTCTCCCGCCCCAGACCCGTCACCCGTGCCCCGTGCTCGTCCAGCGGGAGCGGTGCCGTCCGCACGCCCGCCGCAGCGATCAGCTCACGGTGGAAGGCCAGACCGTACGCCTCCACGGCCAGCGGACCGCGCAGCACACCCCCGCCGCCCTGGCCGAACAGCAGCCGCAGCGCGTGTGCGAAGCCGGAGCAGATCACGATCCGGTCCGGCTCGGTGCGCACCCCGCGCGCGCGTGCCAGATATTCCGTGAGCGCCTCCCGCAGCTCCCGGCGCCCCGCGGGATCCCCCGGCCCGAACGCCTCGCTGGGCGCCGCCTGCAACGCCCTGCGGTACGCGGCCGACCAGGCCGCCCGCGGGAAGGCCGACGCGTCCGGCGTGCCCTGCCGCAGGTCGTGTCGGGGCCCGCGGGCGCGTGGAGGTGCCTTTACGAGCGTCCGCTCGGCGCGGCGCAGTGGCTCGGCGCGGTCCGCGACCCGGGTGCCCGAGCCCTGCCGGGCGGTCAGCCAGCCCTCCGCGACCAGCTCCGCGTATGCGTCGGCGACCGTGTTGCGGGCCACCCCCAGGTCGGCGGCGAGAGAACGGTACGGCGGCAGCCTGGTGCCGGGCGCCAGCCGACCGCTGCCCACGGCCTCGCGCAACGCCCGGATCAACGCCGCCCGCCGCCCGCCCGGCCCGGACAGCTCCAGATGCAGGTCGGCGCCGATCCGCTCCGCGGAATTGACCCATGATTCCACCACGAGGATGAACTCTACTGCCGGTCTTTCGAAGCCATAGGTTGAAACACATGACGACGACGAACACGATCGAGACCGCGACCACCACCCCCGCCGCCGGCACCGGCGCCGCGGTCGACCCGGCCGGGACGGCCGGCACCCGCCTGGACTTCGCGAAGTCCGCCCCGAAGGTCTTCCGCTCGCTCATCGGCTTCGACGCCGCCGCGCGCGAGGGCCTCGCCCCGGCCCTCGTCGAGCTGATCCAGATCCGCGCCTCGCACCTCAACCACTGCGCCTACTGCCTCCACATGCACACCAACGACGCCCGCAAGGCCGGTGAGAGCGAGGACCGGCTGCACATGGTCGCCGTCTGGCGTGAGGCCCGGCACTTCTTCACTCCGAAGGAACAGGCGGCCCTCGCCCTGACCGAGGCGGTCACCCGGGTCGCCGACGCGGGCGTCCCCGACGAGGCCTACGAGGAGGCCGCCGCCCACTTCGAAGAGACGGAACTGGCCCACGTACTCGCCCTGATCCTCGCGATCAACACGTGGAACCGCGTGGCACTGGCCACGGGGAAGGTGGCGGGCACGGACGAACGCCGCCGCTGACGACGCGCCCTCGGCGCTGCCTCTGGACGCAATCCATGTCCCCCCGCCTCAACTCCCCTCCGCTACACGGCCATCGGACGGTCGTGCGGCGATATCGGCGACGGCAGTCGTGAACTCCCCGTCAGGTAGTGGTCCACGGCTGCCGCCACCGCCCGCCCCTCCGCGATCGCCCAGACGATGAGCGACTGCCCTCGCGCCGCGTCCCCGGCGGCGAACACGCCGGAGACATTGGTCGCGAAGCCGCTGTCGCGGGCGATCGTGCCTCGAGGCTCCATCGCCAGTCCCAGTTGATCGACCAGCCCGTCCTCCCGGTCGGGCCCGGAGAAGCCGAGTGCGAGCAGCACCAGGTCGGCGGGCAGCGTCCGCCCGGTGTCCTGCACCGGCTGCCGCCGCTCGTCCACCTCGACCAGGTGCAGCGACCGCACGTGACCGCCGTCGTCGCCGGCGAAGCGGAGCGTGGACGCCGCGAACAGCCGCGCGTCCGCGTCCGCGGCCGGAGCCGTCCGCAGGTCCCGCGCCTCCTCGTGCGCGGCGGACAGCCGGTAGAGCTTCGGGTACGTCGGCCATGGCTCGGTGTCCTCGTCGCGCTCGGCGTCCGGCTGCGCGTAGATGTCCAACTGGGTCACCGACGCCGCCCCCTCGCGCACCGCCGTCCCCAGACAGTCCGCCCCGGTGTCCCCGCCGCCCACGATCACCACATGCTTGCCGGCCGCGGACAGCGGTGAGACCTCCAGATCCCCCTCGCACACCCGGTTGGCCAGCGGCAGGTACACCATCGCCTGGTGTATTCCGTCCAACTCCCGGCCCGGTACCGGAAGTTCCCGCCACGCGGTCGCACCCGTGGCCAGCACCACCGCGTCGTAGCGCGCCCGCAGTTCGGCCGCCGGGACATCCCGTCCGACCGCGGTCGATGTACGGAACCTGGTCCCCTCGGCCCGCATCTGTTCGAGCCGCCGCTCCAGATGCCGCTTCTCCATCTTGAACCCGGGGATGCCGTACCGCATCAGCCCCCCGATCCGGTCGTCCCGCTCGTACACGGCGACCGTGTGCCCGACCCGGGTCAGCTGCTGCGCCGCCGCGAGCCCGGTCGGCCCGGAGCCGATCACCGCGACGGTCTTCCCCGACAGCCGCTCCGGAGGCCTCGGCGGGGTGAAACCCTCCTCCCACGCCCGGTCGGCGATCGCGCACTCGACGTTCTTGATGGTGACGGCCGGCTGGTTGATCGCGAGCACACATCCGGCCTCACAGGGCGCCGGACACAGTCTCCCGGTGAACTCGGGGAAGTTGTTCGTCGCGTGCAGCCGGTCGCTCGCGGCCCGCCAGTCCTCGCGGGAGACCAGGTCGTTCCACTCGGGGATGAGATTGCCCAGCGGGCAGGCGTCGTGGCAGAACGGGATGCCGCAGTCCATGCAGCGGTCCGCCTGCTTGCTGATGATCGGCAGCAGTGCTCCCGGGACGTAGACCTCGTCCCAGTCCCGGACCCGTTCCTCGACCGGCCGCCGCGCCCACTCCTGGCGTGGCGTGGTCATGAACCCCTTGGGATCGGCCATGGTCGTCTTCCTCGCGTACGCGTACCTGAGGGACTCGATGTACGACGGGCCGTGCGTCATCGGGCGGCACTCTTTCGGCCACGATACGTCCCCACCGGCACGCCCGCAGAGTCACGGACAGCGCTTTCTCGAAGGGCTCTCCCCGCGGGGAGCCGGTCGGCTCCCGGACGCCTTGCAGGGGAGGAGCCTCGCAGGGGAGGTTCAGGTGAGGGCCAGCACGTACGCGAGGGCCGCCGCGGTGGAGGCGACCGTGCGGACGTGGTTCCAGAAGGTCCACTCGCGCACGTACACCGGCCAGTACTCCGTGGCCTCGGGGCTGCCCGGGGTCAGCCCGCCCAGTCTGTCGTTGCGGGGCACGTTCGCGACCACGGTCAGCCCGAAGCAACCGAACAGATACAGCGCGCTGCCCAGCAGCAGCTCCGCCCTGCCCTCGTCCGGCCGCACCACGAACGTCACCACCGCGATCATCGCGCACAACACCGCCGAGCCCATGAACACCAGCATGAAGGCGGCTCGCACGGCGGCCGTGTTGATCGCGTGCATCGCGGCGACGCCCTGCGCCGGTGGCAGAGCGGCCAGCCCCCGCATCACGAAGGTCGAGAAGCCGCAGAACACCCCGGCCACCAGCCCGGTCCCCAGCACCCCGAGCACGGCCAGCACGAAGAACGGCCCGTCGATCACGGTCCCACCTCACTCCCACGTCGTCCCGGGCCGCGACCCGGCGTCACCTCTTCTTCCAGTGAATGCGCAAGGGGCCCGCCCCACCATGACCGAGGAACGCGGGAGCATGCGCGAGCGTCCAGATCCCGCAGTCGGAGCCGAAACCGAGAACCCGCCGCGCCGGTGCCCGACCCACTGCGGCGCCGTACTCGCCAGGCCTACTGCCCACACTCGCCAGGCCTTCTGCCGGCCTACGTTCTCAGCCCACGTCCGCTGCCTCCTCGCCCCACCCCCGCAGCACGCTCTCCACGGCCACCGCGATCCGCCGCCGCGCCTCATGCCTCGGCACCCCGCTCATCAGCAGCTGGTCGTACGGTGTGTCCACGTGCCGTACGGCTGCCACGACCGCCGAGATCACCGCCGTCTCCGACAGCGCCCGTCCGGCCGCACTGCGCCCGACCCGACCGCTGCCCCGCACCGACGCATGCGCCGCGATCGCCCGGGCCCGCTCGGCCGGGCACTTGGGAAACAGCCGCCGGATCTCCGCCGCGAACGCCGCCACGAACAGTTCGTCCTCCGCCGCCCTGCGCAGCGCGTCCCGGGTCCGCCGCCGGCGCCGTGCCTCCGCGTCCGCCAGGCACCGTTCCTCGGCCCGGGCCAGCGCGGCCTCCTCCACGAGCAGGCCCTGCCGCTCGTAGCGGCTCTTGCGCCGGTTGAACCGCACGACCACCGCCGACAGCGTGCTCTCTTCCCGCGCTCTGCGGGACAGCGCCATGTCGCCGCGGCGCAGGAACACCAGGTGCCCGAGGTCCGCGCAGTCGAGGCAGCGCGGTGCCCCGTCCTCCAGCACGAGCAGCGACAGCGGCCCACGCAGACACCTGGCACAGCGCTTGCGACGGAGGGGCTGGACCACGACAAGTCCGCCGGGAACGAGGGGAGTTGCAGAGGGTGCCATACGCGGTTCTTTCCCCGTCTCCGCTCACCCCTCCCACGCCCGGCCCACCTCACCCCCTCCTCGTGGCGGCAGCTGGGCGCCGACACCCGCGTACCGAGCCGTACCGGCGCGGTGATCTCGCACGCTGCCGCTGCCGCTGCCGCTGCCGCTGCCGCTGCCACCGCCGCCGCGAGGTCGCGGAGGCGGGCCGGCCGCCGGGCCCGGTGGCCACCGCCCCCTCACTCTGGGGCCCACCGACCCCGCCCGGCATGATGGGGCTGTGCGACTCGAAGCGATCACCTGGGACCGGCTCGCCGAGCTGCTCGCCGACCGGCTGCTGGAGCTGGAGCCGGCCGACGGGGGCGCCTGGCCGCGCGTCGGCTTCGACGGGGCACCGGCCGCTCGCCCGGTGGACCTCGCCGAGCGCGTTGCCGACGCGCTGCGCGTGCGCGGCCGGCCCGCGCTTGTGGTCGACGCCGAGGGCTTCCTGCGCCCCGCCTCTCTCCGCCTGGAGCACGGGCGACGGGACGCGGAGTCGTACTACGGCGGCTGGTTCGACACGGGTGCCCTGTGGCGCGAGGTCTTCGGCCCGCTCGACCCCGGTGGAAGCGGCCGCGTCCTGCCTGACCTGTGGGACCCGGTCACCGACCGTGCCACGCGCAGCCCGTACGTCCAACTCCCGCCCGGTGGAATCCTGTTGCTGCACGGTCCCCTCCTGCTGCGGCACTGGTTCCCCTTCGACCTGACCGTCCATGTCCTTCTCTCCCCGGGCGCCCTGCGCCGCCGTACCCCGGAGGCCGACCACTGGACGTTCCCCGCCTTCGAGCGCTACGAGGCCGAGACCGACCCGGCCGCGACGGCCGATGTCCTCGTGCGCGCCGACGATCCGCGGCACCCCGCCTGGGCCGGCTGATCAGGCGGCTCCGGCATACCCCTTTTATATGCGTGTGCATCTGACTAGGGTGCTGCCATGAGGTCCTCCTCCGGTGCTCCCATCGCCCTCCACGACTCCGTCCGCGCCCTCCTCGACGGCAAGAACTTCGCGAGCGTCGCCACCCTCGGACCCGACGGCGCCCCGCACAACTCGGTCGTCTGGATCAAACGGGAGGGCGACACCGTGCTCTTCTCCTCCACCGACGGCCGTCAGAAGGTGCGCAACCTGCGCCGCGACCCGCGCATCAGCCTGACGGTCTTCGACCTGGCCAACCCCTACAGCTCCGCCGAGATCCGGGGCATCGCCGAGATCCTGCCGGACGAGGGCAAACGGCTGCCGCGCGAGTTGTCGCACAAGTACCTCGGCATCGACCCGCCCGCGGAGAAGGACGACGAGATCCGCGTGATCATCAGGGTCGTCCCGCGGAAGGTCGTGGCCTTCTCGGCGTGAGCGTCAGAGCCAGCCGTTGCGCCGGAAGCCCCGGTACAGCGTGAGACATGCCGTCGCCATCACGCCCATGACGAGCGGATAGCCGAACCGCCAGTGCAGCTCCGGCATGTGGTCGAAGTTCATGCCGTAGACCCCGCACACCATCGTCGGCACGGCGATCACCGCCGCCCAGGCCGTGATCTTCCGCATGTCCTCGTTCTGCGCGACCGTCACCTGCGCGAGATGCGCCTGCAGGATGGAGTTGAGCAGTTCGTCGAAGGCGGCTATCTGTTCCTTGGCCCGCATCAGATGGTCGAGCACGTCTCTGAAGTACGCCTGTATCTCCGGGTCGACCACCCGGATCGGCCGGGTCGCCAGATCCTCGATCGGGCGGCCGAGCGGCACCACCGCCCGCTTGAGTTCCAGGAGTTCACGCTTCATCTGGTAGATGCGACCCGGGTCGGCCCGCGCGCCGCTCTCCGAGAACACGTCCGTCTCGACCTGGTCGATGTCGGCCTGCACGGCGTCCGTGACGGTCAGGTAGTCGTCCACGACGTGGTCGGCGATCGCGTGCAGGACCGCCGCCGGCCCCTTGGCGAGCTGCCGCGGGTCCGACTCCAGTTCCTCGCGCAGCGGGCCCAGCGAACCATGCCGCCCGTGCCGCACCGTGATGACGAAATCCTCGCCGACGAACACCATGATCTCGCCGGTGTCGACCACTTCGCTCGTCGCCGTCAGCTTCTCGTGCTCCACGTAGCAGACGGTCTTGAACACGGCGAAGAGCGTCTCCCCGTACCGCTCCAGTTTCGGGCGCTGGTGGGCCTCCACCGCGTCCTCCACCGCCAGGGGGTGCAGGTCGAACAGCTCGGCGATGCCCGCGAACTCGCTGTCCGTCGGCTCGTGCAGGCCCAGCCAGACGAATCCTTCGCCGCTCTTGCGCACCATCTCCACAGCGTCCACCAGGTCGGCGCACCCCGGCACCCGGGCGCCGTCCTGGTACGTCACGCACTTCACCACCGAGGAGCCGAGGGGTGACCGGGCGGGGTGACTCAGGTCCACGCGCGGCCGCCGCCGGGCCAGCCGCGCGACCTTGCGCAGGCTGCCGACCTTGTCCAGCCCCGTGACCTTGCGCAGATTCCCTGCCATGGACATCTGGGTCTCCTCGAGTGGATCTCCTCGCACAGCGCTATCGTGCCCTGCCCGGCAAGTGTGCCAGCCCGGCGCAAGACGCGGGCAAGCCTGTGGGAACGGTCTGTTCCGATTTGTTCCCGCCTGTGGACGAAGCGTCGGCCGCTCCGGGCGGGCCGGGCGACTGCGATGATCGCGGCATGACGTCATCCGACAGGTACCTGCTGGACAACCGCCGGAGCGAGGCGGGAGAGCGCTTCGACGCCTTCGCCTCCCTGTTCGACCCCGTGACGTTCCGGCATCTCGACGGACTGGGGCTGGAGCCGGGCCTGCGCTGCTGGGAGGTCGGGGCCGGCGGCACGTCCGTGGTGTCCTGGCTCGCCCAGCGGGTCGGACCCGAGGGGCAGGTCGTGGCGACCGACATCGACACCTCACGGCTCGCCGCCGTGAACCGCCCCCCGGTCGAGGTGCGCGTCCATGACGTGGGCGTGGAGGAGCCGCCGGGGGACGGATTCGACCTGGTGCACGCCCGGCTGGTCCTCGTCCATGTTCCGGACCGGGAAAGGGCGTTGCACTGCATGATCCGGGCACTGCGGCCCGGCGGTCGGCTCCTGATCGAGGACGCCGACCCTGCCCTCCAGCCCCTGGCCTGCCCCGACGAGTCCGGCCCCGAGCAGCGGCTCGCCAACCGCCTGCGGCAGGGCTTCCGCAAGCTGCTCGCCGACCGCGGCGCCGACCTGTCGTACGGCCGCAAGCTCCCGCGTCTGCTCCGCGAGGCCGGACTGCGCGAGGTGGCGGCCGACGCGTACTTCCCCATGACCTCGCCCGCCTGCACTGCCCTGGAGTCCGCCACGGTCCGACAGATCCGCGACCAGCTCGTCACGGCGGGCCTCGCCACCGACGAGGACATCGACCGCCACCTGGCCGACGTGGAGGCGGGCGGCATGGACCTGGCCACCGCGCCGATGATCTCGGCGTGGGGGATCAAGGGCTAGGCATCGGCCCTAGCTGTCGATGCCCTGGTGCGGGGGTCTGCCGCCCACCCGTTCCACCGCTCGCGCTCCCGCCCCGCACCCCTGTGCCGCCGCCTGTTCAGGATCCGCGCCCGCGAGGAGGGCGGCCAGGAACGCGCCGGTGAAGGCGTCACCGGCGCCGGTGGTGTCCAGCGGGGTCGCCGGCACGGCCGGAACCCGGGCGACCACCGCCCCGGACCTGGCCACCAGCGCCCCGGCCACACCCGACTTGGCCACCACCAGCGGCACGAGCCGGCTCAACTTGGCCGCCGCGTCCCCCGGTTCGGGCAGACCGGTCAGCAGGCACGCCTCGTCCCGGCTGGGCAGCAGTACGTCCAGTCCCTCCGCGAACGCCAGGAAGCGGTCCACCCCGAACTCCACCAGGAAGCCCGCCGACGCCGGATCCAGACTGACCGGCACACCGCGCGCGCGTGCCGCGGCGAGGGCCAGAGCGGCGAGCGCCCGGCTCGGCTCGGAGAACAGCAGATAGCCCGACAGATGCAGTCGGGCGACCCCGTCGAGCAACGCGTCGGACCAGTCGGCGGGTTCGAGCCGCAGCGACGCCGCGCTGTCCGTGAGGAACGTGCGCTCGGCCGACGCGCCCGCGTCGACCAGACAGATCACCGTCCCGGTCGTCGCCTCCCCGTCGACCACCAGCCGGGGCCGGACCCCGGCGGCCGTCAGCTCGCGCTCGTGCCACTCCGCCGCGTCCGCGCCCACCCGCCCCAGCAGCCGTACGTCCGAGCAGCCCGCGTGGGCCGCCCAGCAGGCAACGTTGGCGCCCGCGCCGCCCGGCAGGGTCCGGATCGCGGCGGCCGTGTCGGTGCCGGCCGCCAGCGGTCCGCTGTGCCGGGCCACGACGTCGGTGACGACGTCACCGACGACCAGCAGCGCCCCGTCCCGGCCCGTGGTCACCCGGTGGTCCACGCCGCGGCGATCCGCGCCGCGAGCCGCACATTGCCACGCACCGCCGCCAGGTTGGCGTTAAGCGAGGCCCCGTCCGTGTGCCGGACCAGGAAGTCGAGCAGGAACGGCGTGACCCCCTGACCGGTCACCCCCTCCTCCTCACAGGCGCGCAGCGCGTCGGCGAGCACGCGCGCGTGCAGCCCCGGATCGAGCTGCTCCTCCTCCGGGACGGGGTTGGCGACGATCAGCGCCGACCCCGGCGCGTCGAGCGCGTCCTGCGCCCGCATGACCCCCGCGACCTGCTCCGGGCCCTGCAGCGTCCAGTCGACCGGATACCCGGAGTCGGACAGATAGAAGCCGGGGAACCGGTCGGTGCGGTACCCGGCGACGGCCACACCCAGTGTCTCCAGCCGCTGCAGGGTCGCCGGCACGTCCAGGATCGACTTCACGCCCGCGCACACCACCGTGATCCGGGTCCGCGCCAGCAGGCCCAGGTCGGCCGACTCGTCCTGGGTCACCGTCCACTCCCGGTGCACACCGCCCAGCCCGCCTGTGGCGAACACCCGGACGCCCGCCAGTGCCGCCAGCTGTGCCGTCGCCGACACCGTGGTCGCCCCGCTGGCTCCCGCCGCCACGGCCAGCGGCAGGTCACGGTGGCCCAGCTTGCGGATGCCGTCCTCGTTCGCGACGCGCTCCAGCTGCTCCTTGTCCAGGCCGACGTGCGGGCGCCCGTCCAGGACGGCGACGGTCGCGGGGACGGCGCCCTCCTGCCGCACCACCTGCTCCAGCTCCAGCGCCACCTGGAGATTGCGCGGACGCGGCAACCCGTGCGCGATGATCGTGGACTCCAGAGCCACCACCGGCCGCCGCGCGTCGATCGCTTCCCGGACTTCTTCCGACACCACCAGCACCACGCGCCCGCCTCCTGTCCGTCGGTCCTTCCTCATCTCTGGCGGGCGGCACGGCCGGCTAAACACTTGCCGTCTGTGGGAGACGCCACCAGCCTGGACGGCATGACTGACCACACCCCGCGTCTCGACCACGTCGTCCTGTGGGTGGCCGACCCGGTCGCAGCGGCCGGCTTCTACGAGAATGCCGTCGGCCTCGAGCCGCTCAGAGTCACCGAGTTCGCCGAGGGGAAGGTGTCGTTCCCCTCCGTGCGCGTCAACGAGGAGACCATCCTGGACCTTGCGCCACGCAGCCTCGTGGAGCGCATGAACATGCTCCCCGGCTCCGCCGACAGCGCGGGACACCCCGTCAACCACGTCTGCCTTTCGCTGCCGTCCGCCGGTTTCGACGCCCTGCGCGTCCGCCTGGCCGAACACGGGGTCCCGATGACCGACATCGGGTACGACTCCTTCGGCGCCCGCGGAAAGGCCACACGGAACTTCTACTTCCGGGATCCCGACGGCAACATCTTCGAGGCCAGGCACTACGCGTAGCCGCACCCGTGGCGCTCGGACCCGTCACCCGTCACCCGTCAGAACAGGGGCTCGGGCAGCACGCCCTCCAGGGCGAGCAGCTTCCGCTTGGTCTCCAGACCGCCTCCGAAGCCACCGAGACCGCCGTCGCTCTCCACCACCCGGTGGCACGGAACGACGACCGGCAGCGGATTGGCGCCCATCGCCGCGCCCACCGCCTGCGCCCCGCCCGGCTGCCCGACGCGCCCGGCCAGATCGCCGTAACCGACCACCGTGCCGTAGGGGACGCCGGTGGCCAGCTCGCGCAGCACCTGCCGGTTGAAGCCCGAGATCAGCGACCAGTCCAGGGGCAGGTCGAAGTCGTGGCGCTCTCCCTCGAAGTACGCCTGGACCTGCTGTATCGCCTCGGCCAGCAGCGGCGAGTCCAGGTCCTCGACGGGCTCGGTGCCCAGCCGGGACGCCAACCGCTCCAGGGCCCGCTCGCGCACCGTGTCCGTGGCGTGGAAGACGACGTTCACCAGTCCCTCACGGGTCGCCGCCAGCATCAGCGGGCCGATGCCGCTGCCCACGACGGCCCACACGACCCGCTGCTCGTCCTGTCCATGGCTGTCCATGCGCCCACCGTACGACCCGCCACTGACAACGCCCGTGGCGCAGCGCTCCCGGCTCGGTCCGTGCCCGGCGCTCAGTCCGAGTCCAGCGCCGCCCGGACCACGTCGGGCTTGTTGCTGATGACCCCGTCCACGCCGTAGCCCGCGACCTTCCACGCCGTGGCCGCGTCGTCCACCGTCCAGGCGAACACCTCGAGCGGTCTGCCGTGCGGTCCGGTGAGGGCGTGCACGGTCGAGACGTAGCCGTTGGAGATCGAGCCGTACGAGGGATTGATCAGATCGGTGAAGCCCGCGTACTGGTGCAACTCCGCCACCGACGGCCTGCCCAGGTAGGCGGTGGTGAGAGCCGGCTTCAGCTCATGGACGGTGCGCACGGTGTCCGCGCTGAAGCTCTGCACGATCAGCCGTCCGAGGTGCCGTCCGTCCAGCCAGCCCTCGTTGCCGAGAAGCTTCAGGGTCTGCTGCTCGATTCCCGGGTACAGCTCCGGGTTCTTGATCTCCAGGAGCAGCTTCTCGTGGTTGTGCTCGACCCGGCGCATGTACTGCTTCAGTGTCGGTACGCACGTGCCCGCGTACGCCGGGGAGAACCAGCTGCCCGCGTCCAGCCGGGCGATCTCGGCGGCGGTGAAGTCCTTCACCTTCCAGGGCGCCCGGCCCGGGAAGACGTCCTCGACGTTCGTGGTGCGCTGCAGGCTGTCGTCGTGGATGACGACCAGTTCGCCGTCCTTGGTGCGCTGGACGTCGTTCTCGACCCAGGAGAAGCCCAGCTTCGAGGCCTTGTCGATGGAGGCCAGCGTGTTCTCGGGAGCATAGGCGGAGGCACCGCGGTGGGCGATCACCGTGGGCTCGCCGGCCTCGCCCGCCCGGGCGTCGCAGGTGGGGGTCAGCAGGACTGCCGTCCCCAGGATCGCGGTGGTCGTGGCGGCGACTGCGCGCGCGTACATGCGGACTCCTCGCGTCGAGCGAATACCGACAGCACCAGCTTGGCAGCAGAGGGTCATCGCTACCCGGGCGCAGGACGGCCACACCATGAACGTGCCGTCCAAGTCCGCTCACGGGTGCCGCACATGTGGGGCAAGGACGTGTTTCTTTGCCGGAAAATCGTTCGACCATTCCGGTGGGGGTCATACTCTCTGCGTCAACCCTGACCGCCGCTGCGGTCCTGGGACGGGGGCGCATTCAGATATTCCGGGACGCAAGAGGGCGGAAGGGCAGCCGCGCATGCAGGGCACGGTCGACGAATTCAGCTACGGGGCCGTCACCCCGCTGGTGGCCTTTCTGATGGCCTGCCTCGGTGGCGCGCTCGGCCTGCGCTGCACCACGCGGTCCCTCCTGGTCACGCACTCCCGGCGGCCCGCCTGGCTGGCCCTCGGCTCGGCCGCGATCGGCTCCGGCATATGGACCATGCACTTCGTCGCCATGATGGGCTTCAGCATCGAGGAAGCACCGATCCACTACGACAAGCCGATCACCTACGCGAGCCTCGGCATCGCCATCCTCATGGTGGGCGTCGGCATCGGCATCGTCGGCTACCGGGGCGCCACCGGCACGGCGCTGTTCACCGGCGGCACGGTCACCGGGCTGGGCGTCGCCTCGATGCACTACCTCGGCATGGCGGGCATGCACTTCAACGGGCGTTTCACCTACAACACGCTCACCGTCGCCGCCTCCGTCGTCATAGCGGTCGTGGCCGCCACAGCCGCCCTGTGGGCAGCCGGACAGGTCCGGGGCTTCCTGTGGAGCGTCGGGGCGAGTCTGGTGATGGGCCTAGCCGTCACCGGCATGCACTACACCGGCATGGCCGCCCTCGACGTCCACCTCCACGGCACCTCCGACGCCGCCGTGAGCGGCTCACCCGCCTCGGTGCTCGCGCCGATGCTGATCGGCCCGCTCGCCTTCCTGCTCCTCGCCGGCGTCGTCGTGCTGTTCGATCCGCTGATGGTCATGGGCAGGCCGACCCGGCCGCCCGTCGAGTTGAAGCCGGGTGTCCCGGCCGCCGCCGTCGCCTCCCATCAGGACCACCACGTGCCGCTGCACCCCCGCCGCCGGCCGGTCCAGCACCCCGGGCACCACAGCTCCCGCACCCCGCAGAAACGCTGACCGGGACCCGTTGTCAGTGCGGGGCCGTACGGTGGATTCCATGCGGCCCGTTTCCCAGATCGAACGCACGGTGGCGCCCTTCGAGGTCGTCAGCCCCTACCAGCCCAGCGGTGACCAGCCGGCGGCCATCGCCGAGCTGGCCAAACGCATCGAGGCCGGTGAGAAGGACGTCGTCCTGCTCGGCGCGACCGGCACCGGCAAGTCCGCCACCACCGCGTGGATGATCGAGAAGCTCCAGCGCCCCACCCTCGTGATGGCGCCGAACAAGACGCTGGCCGCCCAGCTGGCCAACGAGTTCCGCGAGCTCCTCCCGAACAACGCGGTCGAGTACTTCGTCTCGTACTACGACTACTACCAGCCCGAGGCGTACGTCCCGCAGTCGGACACCTACATCGAGAAGGACTCCTCGATCAACGAGGAGGTCGAGCGTCTGCGCCACTCGGCGACGAACTCGCTGCTCACTCGCCGTGACGTCATCGTGGTCGCCTCGGTGTCCTGCATCTACGGCCTCGGTACTCCGCAGGAGTACGTGGACCGGATGGTCCCGCTCCGGGTCGGCGACGAGATCGACCGCGACCAGTTGCTGCGCCGCTTCGTCGACATCCAGTACACGCGCAACGACCTGGCTTTCGCCCGGGGCACCTTCCGGGTGCGCGGCGACACCATCGAGATCTTCCCGGTCTACGAGGAGCTGGCCGTCCGCATCGAGATGTTCGGCGATGAGATCGAGGCGCTGTCCACGCTCCACCCGCTCACCGGCGAGATCATCAGCGACGACCAGCAGCTGTACGTCTTCCCGGCCTCCCACTACGTCGCCGGACCCGAGCGCCTGGAGCGGGCCGCCAACGACATCGAGAAGGAACTGGGGGAGCGCCTCGCAGAGCTGGAGAAGCAGGGCAAGCTCCTGGAGGCCCAGCGCCTTCGGATGCGCACCACGTACGACCTCGAGATGCTCCGCCAGATCGGCTCCTGCTCGGGAGTCGAGAACTACTCGATGCACTTCGACGGCCGCTCGCCCGGCTCCCCGCCGAACACGCTGCTCGACTACTTCCCGGACGACTTCATGCTCGTCATCGACGAGTCGCACGTCACGGTCCCGCAGATCGGCGCCATGTACGAGGGCGACGCCTCCCGCAAACGCACCCTGGTCGAGCACGGCTTCCGGCTGCCCTCCGCGCTGGACAACCGCCCCCTGAAATGGGAGGAGTTCCAGGAGCGCATCGGGCAGACCGTCTACCTGTCGGCGACCCCGGGTGCCTACGAGCTGTCGCGCGGGGACGGCGTCGTGGAGCAGATCATCCGCCCCACGGGCCTGATCGACCCGGAGGTCGTGGTCAAGCCCACCGAGGGCCAGATCGACGACCTGGTGCACGAGATCCGCAAGCGCACCGAGAAGGACGAGCGCGTCCTGGTCACGACGCTGACCAAGAAGATGGCCGAGGACCTCACCGACTACTTCCTGGAGCTCGGCATCCAGGTGCGCTATCTGCACAGCGACGTCGACACCCTGCGCCGGGTCGAGCTGCTGCGCGAGCTGCGCTCCGGCGAGTTCGACGTCCTGGTCGGCATCAACCTGCTCCGTGAGGGCCTCGACCTGCCCGAGGTGTCCCTGGTCGCGATCCTCGACGCCGACAAGGAGGGCTTCCTGCGCTCCGGTACCTCGCTCATCCAGACCATCGGTCGCGCGGCGCGCAACGTCTCCGGCCAGGTCCACATGTACGCCGACAAGATCACCCCGGCGATGGAGAAGGCCATCGAGGAGACCAACCGCCGCCGGGAGAAGCAGGTCGCGTACAACAAGGCCAACGGCATCGACCCGCAGCCGCTTCGCAAGAAGATCAACGACATTGTCGCGCAGATCGCCCGCGAGGAGGTAGACACCGAACAGCTGCTCGGCTCCGGCTACCGCAAGCTGAAGGACGGCAAGGGCGCCAAGGCACCCGTCCCGTCGCTCGGCGACAAGGCGGCCAAGGGTGCGAAGGCCGGAAAGGCCGCCAAGGGCAAGGCGGCGGCCGCGGTGCCCACGGACCGCCCGGCGGCCGAACTCGCCGAGCAGATCGAGCAGATGACGGAGCGCATGCGCGCCGCCGCCGCCGAGCTGCAGTTCGAGATCGCGGCCCGGCTGCGCGACGAGGTCTCCGAGATGAAGAAGGAACTGCGCCAGATGCGGGAGGCGGGTCTGGCCTGACCCCATGGGACCCTGCCGGACCTCGGCCTATGCGTGCAGTGTTGCAACACCGACACAAACCGCGAGCCGGGGTTCGGCACTGTCGGTGCCCCTGCGTAGGGTTCTGGACAGCCGCCCTCTGTGCGGCAACAGGGGAACACCGAGAGGGGAATCAGCCGTGACCGTCAACTTGACCAAGGGTCAGGCCATCAGCCTGGAGAAGAAGGACGGGGCCACCCTGACCGCGGTCCGCATGGGTCTCGGCTGGCAGTCGGCGAAACGGCGCGGCCTGTTCGGCTCGCGCACCCGCGAGATCGACCTGGACGCGTCGGCGGTTCTCTTCGCCGAGAAGCAGCCGGTCGACGTCGTCTTCTTCCGTCACCTGGTGAGCGACGACGGCTCGGTTCGCCACACCGGCGACAACCTCGTCGGCGGAGCCGGCCAGGGTGGTGACGACGAGGCCATCCTGGTGGACCTGCAGCGCGTCCCGGTCCACATCGACCAGATCGTCTTCACCGTGAACTCCTTCACGGGACAGACCTTCCAGGAGGTGGAGAACGCGTTCTGCCGCCTCGTGGACGAGACCAACGGCCAGGAACTCGCCCGCTACACGCTGGCGGGCGGCGGCGAGTACACCGCCCAGATCATGGCCAAGGTGCACCGCGTGGGCTCTGGCTGGACGATGACCGCCGTCGGTGAGCCGGCCAGGGGTCGCACCTTCCAGGACCTGATGCCGGCGATCCTGCCGCACCTGTAGAACCGCACGCCCGTCCGGCGCGCACGACAACACGACACAGGGGGCGACGGCGATGACGGCCGAGCTGGTGCGGGGACAGAACCACCCGCTGTCCCAGGTCCGGCTGGAGATCAGGATCTCCGCCGGACTACCGGTCCTGGCCGGTGCCACGCTCGGCGACGAGCAGGGCATCGTGCACGGCGTCCAGTGGGTCGCCCACCCCGGCGCCCCCACACTGCCCGGAATCGAGGTCTCCGGGCAGGCCGCCGCCGACCACCGTCTGGCCGTCGACCTGGCAGCCCTGCCCGAGGCGGTCCACCGCGTCACCGTGCTGCTGGCCCTGCCCACGCAGCCGGGAGGGGCAGCCCGGTTCGGCACCGTCACCGCCCCGCGGACGGCGGTCACCGCCCTCGATGGCACCGAGATCGTGCGCTACACCCTCACCGGCCTGGACGCCGAGTCGGCCGTCGTCGCCCTGGAGCTGTACCGCAGGCAGGGCGTCTGGAAGGTCCGCGCGGTCGGCCAGGGCTACGCAGGCGGTCTCCCCGCACTCCTCGCCGACCAGGGCCTGCCCCAGGCCGAGGGACTGGCAGCGGGCATCCAGGAGGCGGTGGCCCGAAGCCTCGCCCGCGCGATACCGGTACCGCAGCCCGAGGACGCCTCCGGCTCTCCGGAGTCGCGGCCGGCCCGGTCGTCGGGCCACCAGGACCCGCACGACGCGCGGACACCGGGCGGCCCCGTCGACTACACCCACCCCGAACGGCGTCCCCGCACCGCCCCGCCCCCGGCGTCCCCGGTCCCGGACGGGCAGCCGGCCCTGCCCGTGGCGGGCGACGCGGTCGGCTGGTCGATGGAGGAGCGGCTGTACAACCAGGTCTGGGGCATGTTCGAGGATCTGGCCCGCACCACGGCGGCGTACCGCAGCGCCGTCGACTTCGCCGACTCCCGGCTGGAGAAGGAACTCGACCGGGTTCTCGCCGACCCGCGCAGCCGGCTCGGCACGGCCGGCGAGGTCGTGCGTGAAGCCGCCCACGCCCGGCACACCCAGCTGGTCGACCAGGCACGGGCCGCCCTCGACCGCGATCTCGCCCAGCTCACCGCCGAGTCCGAGGTCGTCGAGCCCGCGCTCCCGCCGGCCTACGCCGGCTGGGACAACCCCGTCTGGCACGCCTACGACGTGCCGGCCGAGCCGCCCATGGCCGTGCGGCTCGGCGATCTCCACCTCCCCGAGAGCGTCCCGCTGCGCATTCCCATGCTGGTCAGGCTGCCGCTGGAGCGCGGTCTGTGGATCGACAGCGGTCCGGTCGCAGAACCCGATGACGCCGTCCTGGACTCCACCGAGACGCGTCGGCTCGCCTTGGAGGCCGCGGTGGCGCTCGCCGTCCGGCTGCTCGCCGTCCACCCGGCCGGGGAGTTCGCCGTGCAGATCGTCGACCCGGCCGGCGCCGGGGCCCAGGCGCTCCTGCCGCTGACGCGGCCGGGAGCTGTCGCGGCGCCGCCCGCAAGCGGCGCGGCGGGCGTGGCGGACGTCCTGGGACGGCTCACCCGGCGGGTCGACCTGACGCTGATGGCGGTCCGAGGCGGCGCTGCCGAGTCGCTGCCACCCGACGTCGACACCGCCCAGCAGCTGCTGATCGTCAACGACTTTCCGCACGGCTTCGACGACCGGGCCGTGACCCAGCTGCGCTATCTCGCCGACGAGGGCCCGGCCGTCGGCGTCCACCTGATGATGGTCGCGGACCGCGAGGACGCCGAGGCGTACGGCCCGTTGCTCGACCCGCTGTGGCGTTCGCTCATGCGACTCACCCCCGTACCCGACGACCACCTCGCAGACCCCTGGGTCGGTCACGCCTGGACATACGAGCCCGCACTCGTGCCGCCCGGCAGCGAGATCCTTCAGCAGGTGCTCACCGAGGTGACAACAGCCAGTACCAAGCGTAGGTAAAGGGCATTTGACCAGGGATTTTGGGACTGTTTTTACTGAACACTTTACCTTTCCTTGGTGATTGGGTAGTGTCTTCCGTGCGGAGGGGAGTACTCCCTGACTGCGGCGCACCCGTCAGTACGGATCGATCTCGATCCCGGGGCGCCGGCCCGTCCCGGGTGGAAGAGACCTCCGGCAGCGACAACGCTGAAAGTGTTTGCCGTTACGTAATGCCGGAGGTGCAGTGAACGTCTCTGTGGCCCTGTGGGTCCTGACCGTCGCGGGTCTCGCCGTCCTGATCGCGGTCGACTTCTTCATCGGGCGCAAGCCTCACGACGTGTCGATCAAGGAAGCGGGTATCTGGACCGCCGTCTGGATCGCCTTGGCCGGACTCTTCGGCCTCGGTCTCCTCTTCTTCGGCGGTGGTCAGCCGGCCGGCGAGTTCTTCGCGGGCTTCATCACCGAGAAGTCGCTGAGCGTCGACAACCTCTTCGTCTTCGTCCTGATCATGGCGAAGTTCGCGGTGCCCTCGCAGTACCAGCAGCGGGTCCTGCTCGTCGGTGTCCTCATAGCCCTGGTCCTGCGGGCCGTCTTCATCGCGGCCGGAGCCGCGATCATCGCCAGCTTCTCCTGGGTCTTCTTCCTCTTCGGGGCCTTCCTGATCTGGACCGCCTGGAAACTCGTCCAGGAGGCCCGCGCCGACCAGGAGGACGAGGAGTACGAGGAGAACAAGCTGCTGAAGGCCGCGGAGCGCAGGTTCGGCGTGGCCGACCGGTACCACGGCACCAAGCTCTGGATCCAGCAGAACGGCAAGCGGGTCATGACCCCGATGCTGGTCGTGATGCTCGCCATCGGCACCACCGACGTGCTGTTCGCGCTGGACTCCATCCCCGCGATCTTCGGCCTGACCCAGGACCCGTACATCGTCTTCACCGCCAACGCCTTCGCCCTGATGGGGCTGCGCCAGCTGTACTTCCTCATCGGCGGCCTGCTGAGGAAGCTGGTCCACCTTTCGTACGGCCTGTCGATCATCCTCGGCTTCATCGGCGTCAAGCTGGTCCTGCACGCACTGCACGAGTCCGGGGTCCATGTCCCCGAGATCAGCATCCCGGTCTCTCTCGGCGTGATCTGTGCGGTCCTGGTCGTCACCACCGTCACCAGCCTGATGGCGTCCAGGAAGCAGGCGGCCGCCGAGGCGGCGCGCACCGGGAGCGGCGGCGCGGCGCAGGACAGCGTCGACGCCTGACCTGCGGGGCGCGAGAGCCGTCACCCCACCTGCGGGGCACCAACCGTAACAGCGCTGGTGCCCCGCACCGGAAAGGATGAGAACGGATCCGAAAGGAACGGAATGCAAATCCTGTACGTGTCTGCCACGATCGCTGCATGATCACTCGGCTCAGGTCGCTCACCGCTCAGTGGACGCTCCTGGTGCCGGTGCTCGCGGTCGTGCTGCTGATCCTCACCTGGGGCCGTGATCTCCCCGGCGCGGTCGTCGCCCTGGTGACTGTCGTCCTCGCGGGGGCGGTCCTCGCTGCGGTGCACCACGCCGAGGTGGTCGCCCACCGGGTCGGCGAACCCTTCGGTTCCCTGGTGCTCGCGGTCGCTGTCACGATCATCGAGGTGGCCCTGATCGTCACCCTCATGGCCGACGGCGGCGACAAGAGCTCCACCCTGGCCCGCGACACCGTCTTCGCCGCCGTGATGATCACCTGCAACGGCATCGTCGGAATCTGCCTCCTCGTCGCCTCCCTGCGCCACGGGACCGCGGTCTTCAACCCTGAGGGCACCGGCGCGGCCCTCGCGACCGTGGCGACCCTGGCCACGCTCAGCCTGGTGCTGCCGACCTTCACGACCAGCAAGCCGGGTCCCGAGTTCTCCACCGTGCAGCTGGCCTTCGCCGCGCTGTCCTCGCTGATCCTCTACGGCCTGTTCGTGGCCACCCAGACGGTGCGGCACCGCGACTACTTCCTGCCGATCACCCGGCAGGGCGAGGTCATCACGGCTGACGACCATGCCACGCCGCCGTCCGCGCGCATGGCCTGGATCAGCCTCGGCCTGCTCGGTCTCGCCCTGGTCGGTGTGGTCGGCCTCGCCAAGAGCGTGTCGCCCACCATCGAGTCCGGTGTGGCGGCGGCCGGCCTGGACCAGGCGGTCGTCGGTGTGATCATCGCCCTGCTCGTCCTGCTGCCGGAGACGATCGCCGCGCTGCGCTCCGCCCGTCGTGACCGGGTGCAGACCAGCCTCAACCTCGCGCTCGGCTCGGCGATGGCCAGCATCGGCCTGACCATCCCCGCTGTCGCCCTCGCTTCCGTCTGGCTGTCGGGACCGCTCGTCCTCGGTCTCGGGCCGACGCACATGCTGCTGCTCCTGCTGACCGTGGTGGTCAGCTCCCTGACGGTGGTGCCAGGCCGGGCCACACCCCTGCAGGGCGGTGTGCACCTCGTGCTGTTCGCGGCCTACCTGGAGCTGGCGATCAACCCTTAGCGCGGCCCGCCCGGTCGGCCTGTGTCTGCTCCGCCGCCGGTGCGAGCACGGGCCGCGTCTCCGGCAAGAGTGCGAAGCAGACCAGGCTCAAGAGGGCGATCCCCGTCAGATACACGCCCACGCTCCATGGAACCCGCCCGCCGTGCTCCGCCAGCGCCGTCGCCACGATGGGGGTGAGCGCGCCGCCCAGGACACCGCCGAGGTTGTAGCCGACCGCGGCCCCCGTGCAGCGCACCCGCGCCTCGTACAGCTCCGGCAGGTACGCGGCGATCACCCCGAACATGATGATGAACGCGATCAGCGCGACCAGGATGCCCACGAACATCAGCAGTGGCTCGCCCGTCCCCAGCAGAGCGACCATCGGCAGCATCCACAGGGCGCACGCCGTGCACCCCACCAGGCACAGCGGACGGCGCCCGTAGCGGTCGCCGAGCAGCGCCACGACAGGAGTGAGCGCTCCCTTCACCACCACCGCGGCCATGACACAGGTCAGCATGACGGTGCGGCTCACCCCGAGCCGTTCGGTCGCATACGCCAGCGACCAGGTCGTCACCGCGTAGAACACCGCGTACCCGACGGCCAGCGCCCCGGCCGTCAGCAGCACCAGCCGCCCGTGGTGCCGTACGACCTCGATGAACGGCACGCGCGCGTGGTCGTCGATTTCCAGGAACCGGGGGCTCTCGGCGAGCGACGAGCGCAGCCACAGCCCGGCCAGGGCCAGCACACCGGCCGCCCAGAACGGCACCCGCCACCCCCACTGTGCGAACTGCACGTCGGACAGCGACTCCGACAGCGCGAGCATCACCCCGTTGGCGAGCACGAAGCCGAGGGCGGGCCCCACCTGGGGGAAGCTCGACCACAGGGCGCGCCGCCCCGCGGGCGCGTGCTCCGCTGTCAGCAGCACCGCACCGCCCCACTCGCCGCCGAGCCCCAGCCCCTGAAGGAAGCGCAGCACGAGCAGCAGTACAGGGGCGGCCATGCCGATGGATCCGTATGCCGGTACGCACCCGACCGCGACCGTCGAGGCGCCGGTCAGCAGCAGGGAGAGGACCAGCACCGGCCGTCGTCCGCGCCGGTCGCCGAGGTGCCCGAACAGCACCGAGCCCAGCGGCCGGGCCACGAACCCCACCCCGAACGTCGCGAACGCCGCCAGCGTCCCCGCCACCGGCGAGAACGTCGGGAAGAACAGCGGGCCCAGGACCAGGGCCGCCGCGGTCCCGTAGACGAAGAAGTCGTAGAACTCGATCGCGGTTCCGGCGAGCGAGGCGGCCGCGAGCCGCGGCATGGAGGGGGCCCTTACGGCCCGTACATCGTGCACACCGCGTCAACTACCCACTGTGATCAAGGGTTACGGGGGCGCGCGGAGGTGATCACGTCGCCGCCGCGCGCGCCGCGGCGGCCGGTGCACGCGACCCTCGGCCGCGCCGCCCGCCGTGATAGACCGGGTCCGAAGAGCGGTCGTGGACGAGCCGCCCCGAACGGACGGAGGAACCGTGCCCCGCACCTTGGCCAACGCCCCGATCATGATCCTCAACGGGCCCAACCTGAACCTCCTCGGCCAGCGTCAGCCCGAGATCTACGGCAAGGACACGCTCGCCGACGTCGAGGCGCTGTGCGCAAAGGCGGCGGCAGCGCACGGCGGCACGGTGGACTTCCGGCAGTCCAACCACGAGGGCGAACTGGTCGACTGGATCCACGAGGCGCGGCTCGGCCACTGCGGGGTCGTCATCAACCCCGCCGCCTACTCGCACACCTCGGTCGCCCTTCTGGACGCGCTCAACACCTGCGACGGCATGCCCGTGCTGGAGGTGCACATCTCCAACATCCACCAGCGCGAGTCGTTCCGGCACCACTCGTACGTATCGCTGCGTGCCGACGGCGTGATCGCGGGCTGCGGGGTGCAGGGCTATGTGTTCGGCGTGGAGCGGGTCGCCGCCCTTGTGGGGGCGGCTCAGGCCGACGCGTAGACCCTGCGGAGCTACAGACGGCCCGCCTCCACGATCCGCCGCAGGAAGCGCCGTGTGCGCTCCTGCTGCGGATCGCCGAAGACCTGCTCGGCGGTGCCGCGTTCCAGCACCACCCCTCCGTCCAGAAAACAGACCTGGTCGGCGACGTCCCGCGCGAAACCCATCTCGTGCGTCGCCAGCACCATGGTCATGCCCTCGCCCTTCAGGTCACGGACCACCGACAGCACCTCGCCCACGAGTTCGGGGTCCAGCGCGGCGGTGATCTCGTCGAGCAGCAGCAGCCGCGGCCGTACGGCGAGGGCCCGCACGATCGCCACACGCTGCTGCTGTCCGCCGCTCAGCCGGTCCGGGTAGGTGTCCGCCCTGCCACCCAGTCCGAGCCGCTCCAGCAGCTCCCTGGCCCGTTCCTCGGCCTCGGCGCGGGAGGCACCGTGCACGCGGCGCGGCGCGAGCGTGATGTTGTCCAGCACGGTCATGTGCGGGAACAGGTTGTACGCCTGGAAAACCACGCCGATACGACGCCGTACCGCGTCCTGGTCGACGCGCGGGTCGGTGATCTCCTCGCCGTCCAGCCAGATCGCGCCGTCGTCGATGTCCTCCAGGAGGTTGGCGCAGCGCAGCAGCGTGGACTTCCCCGAGCCGGAGGCGCCGATCAGCGCGGTCACGGTGTGCGGGGCGACCTCCAGGCCGATGTCGCGCAGCACGACCGAGCCCCCGAACGTCTTGCGTACGGATTCCATCCGCAGCACCGGGGAGCCGTCCTCGGGTGCCGTGCTCATATCGATCCTCCCTGCGCCCGCTGCCGGTCCATCCTGGCCGTCACCCAGTCGGTGAAGCGGGTCATCGGGATGGTCAGCGCCACGAAGACCAGGCCCGCGACTATGTACGGCGTGTAGTTGAGGCTGCGGCCCACGATGATGTCGGCGGCCCGTACGGCGTCCACCGCGCCGCCGATCGACACCAGGCCGGTGTCCTTCTGCAGCGACACCAGGTCGTTGAGCAGCGGCGGCACCTGGCGGCGCACCGCCTGGGGCAGCACGACGTAGCGCAGCGCCTGCCGGTTGGTGAGGCCGAGGGAGCGGGCCGCGGCGCGCTGCGAGGGGTGGATGGACTCGATGCCGGCCCGGAACACCTCGGCCACGTACGCCGAGTACGTCAGTGTCAGCGCCGTACCGCCCAGCAGCACCGGATCGACCGTCACACCCTGCAGCCGCAGCGCGGGAACGCCCAGCACCACGATCATCAAGTTGATGATGAGAGGGAGACCGCGGAAGAAGTCGGTGTACGCCGCCGCCAGTACGCGCAGCGGGAAGAACACCGGGCCGCGCAGCGTGCGGGCGATGGCGATCAGCATGCCGAGGACCAGTACGGCGGCACCGCAGATGAGCAGGAGGCGGAGGTTCAGCCACAGCCCTTCGAGGACCTTCGGGAACGCCTCGCGCGCGTACTGCGCGCTGAAGAACGTGTCCTTGGTACGTGGCCACCCTGGCGCGTTGACGACGACCAGGTAGAGCACGACGGCCGTGACCAGGGTCGACAGCGCCGCGACGGCCGTCGCGCGGCGGGCGCGCACCCTCTTGTAGCGCTCGCGCTCCAGTCGCCGCTCGGAGGGCACATAGCCGTCACCGGCGCCCGGCGGCCCGTTCCCGGCGTCGCCGGGCGTGCCACCCGTGCCGTCCGCCCCTTCCGGGGCGGACTCGCCCTTGGTGACGGTCACTTGAGCACCGGTGCGTCGACGGCTTCGGAGAGCCACTGCTTCTCGATCGCCGCCAGCGCGCCGTCCGTGCGCAGGGCGTCGACGGCACCTGTCACGCACGAGGTCAGCGCACTGCCCTTGTCGAGCACGAGCCCGAACTGCTCGGGCGTGCCGCCCTGGTTCTCGAACTGGCCGACGATCTTCGCGTCGGTCACCTCGGCCGCGGTGATGTAGAAGGCGGTCGGCAGGTCGGTGACGACGGCGTCGACCTGGCCGTTCTTCAGCGCGGACTTGGCCTGGTCGTTCTTCGCGTACACGGCGGCCTCCTGCGTCGGCTTCACCACGTCGGTGATGTAGTCGAGGCTCGTGGTGCCCACCTGGGCGCCCAGCTTGAGGTCCTTCAGGTCCGCGATGCTCGTCGCCTTCGCGGCCTTGCTGTTCTTCAGCGCGATGACGGCCTGGCGCACGTCGTAGTAACCGGAGGAGAAGTCCACGGCCTTCTTGCGCTCGGTGCTGATCGACACCTGGTTGATGTCGAAGTCGAAGGTCTTCACGCCGGGCGCGAACGCCTTGTTGAAGGGCACGCTCTGCCAGACCACCGCGCTCTTGTCGTAGCCCAGTTGCTTCGCCACGGCGTAGGCGACCGCGGACTCGAAGCCCTTGCCGTTCGCGGGCTTGTCGTCCTTGAACCACGGCTCGTACGCGGGTTCGTCCGTCGCGATCGTCAGCTTCCCGGACGTCTTGGTGGCCAACTTGCCCTTGGCGCAGCTCTTCACGGCGGACCCGGACGGGGCGGCCGACGCGTTCTCCTCGGGCTGCGGAGCACAGCCGACAGCGGTGGCGAGCAGGGCTACGGTGGCGGCGGCTACCGCGCGGCGCGGTGCGCGAGGGGCAGGGTACATGGCGGGAGATTGGCAGCGAACCCCCCGTTTGTCCAGGTCACACTGTTCACTGTCCGCATGGTGGGAACCGGTGTTGCAGTCGTGTGAACGCTGCCCCCGCGAGGTCGCCTTCGCCTGGGGCCGCCGGTCGAGGGCGGGGTTGGAAGACCGGCGGCCCATACCGCGCAGGAGCCGTCATCCTGTGCGGGGCTGCCACCAGTTGACTGCCGGAAACGGCGCCGGGGGAGCGCGCATGCACCCCCGGCGCGTGCGAACAGTTCACACGAGGCGCGCGAAGTGAAGTGCGCGCCGGGCGCACATGAAGGGCGTGCGCCGGGCGCGCAAAATCGCCCGCTTGCCACTTACCGCCTACTGCTTACCGCTCACCACCCGCGCGCGTGCCACTCCGGCAGATGCGGCCGCTCCGTGCCCAGCGTGGTGTCGTTGCCGTGCCCGGGGTAGACCCAGGTCTCGTCCGGCAGTACCTCGAAGATCTTCGCCTCGACGTCGTGGATCAGGCTGGCGAACGCCTTCGGGTCCTTGCGCGTGTTGCCGACACCGCCCGGAAAGAGGCAGTCTCCCGTGAAGACGTGCGGATGGCCGTGCGGGTCGTCGTAGACCAGCGCGATGGAGCCGGGCGTGTGTCCGACGAGATGGCGCGCGGTGAGTTCCACGCGCCCCACCCTGATGACGTCACCGTCGTCGACCAGGACGTCGGTCGGCACCGGGATGCCGGAGGCGTCCTCCCGGCCCGCGTACGTACGGGCACCCGTGGCGGAGACGACCTCGGCGAGCGCCTGCCAGTGGTCGCCGTGCTGATGGGTGGTGACGACGGAGGCGATGCCGTCGTCACCGATCATGGCGAGCAGGGTCTGCCCCTCGTTGGCGGCGTCGATCAGGAGTTGCTCGTCGGTGGCCCGGCAGCGCAGCAGATAGGCGTTGTTGTCCATCGGGCCGACCGCGATCTTGGTGATCATCAGGTCTTTCAGCTCGTGCACGTCCGCCGGGCCGCCGACCTTGACCTCTCCGCTGTACGTCATGGCGATCAGCCTATAGCGGGGAAGGCCGCGGCGGCCCGGCGCGGCGCTACAGCGGAGGCAGCTGCGGGAGTGCCCCGTCCGTCGCCTCCAGCGCGGCTCCCTCGCGGCGTCCGGCGAGCCAGCCCAGCAGTTCCGCCGGAGCGCCGCTGACCGTGACCGCGGGCTCGACCGCCTCCCGTCCCGTGCTCCACGCGCGCGTGCCGTCCGTGACGCGGGTCGCCGGGACGTCGGGGTGCCCGGAGAAGCGCTGCGTCAGGAAGTCGATCTCGCGCTCCGTGAACTCCACCGGAAGATCCTCCAGCTCGTACCCGATTCCGAGGTCCACATGGTGCAGCTCGACCTCGACCCACCGCCGGAACGGCACCCGGGACGCGGAGTCGGTGACCCCGTTGCGCAGCTCCACCGTGCGCGTCCAGTCCGCCGGCGCCGCCCCTGTCCCCTGGAAGCCGGCCGCGCTCTCGCGGACGTCGGCGACCTGGATGTCCAGGGGGCGCGGGGCGTCCCGCTCGATGTCGGCGTCCCGGGTCTCGGCGCTCGGGTACATGGGCCGGCCCTCGAGGACGTTCACGAGCGCGTCCGCGTTGCGGGCGAGGTGGGCGAGGATGTGTCCGCGGGTCCAGCCGGGCAGCCGTGACGGCTCGGCGAGCGACGCGTTGTCCAGTTTGGAGACAGCGGTGAGGAGCCGCTCGGTCGCGTCACGTACAAAGGCCAGGTCATGAGCGTGATCAATCATGGGCCTGACCCTAGTCCCGCCACACCTTCGGGTGAAGGTGTGGAACCTCGCCCGCAAATCGAATGCACGTGCTATATCGTCGGGGGCGGCGTCGGGCATGCTGGATGACCGGGAGTTGTTATGCAACCGGGAAATCCGACCGGCGTTGTCAGTGGCTCCCCCTAGTCTCGAAGAAGCACGGGGGCCCCGCCCCTGTCACTTCTCTCAAGAAAGGTGCGGACCGGCGTGGCCGACCGTCTCATCGTCCGTGGCGCGCGCGAGCACAACCTGAAGAATGTCTCGCTCGACCTGCCGCGTGACTCGCTCATCGTCTTCACGGGCCTGTCGGGGTCGGGCAAGTCCTCCCTGGCCTTCGACACGATCTTCGCCGAGGGCCAGCGCCGGTACGTGGAGTCGCTCTCCTCGTACGCCCGCCAGTTCCTCGGCCAGATGGACAAGCCGGACGTCGACTTCATCGAGGGTCTGTCCCCGGCGGTCTCCATCGACCAGAAGTCGACCTCGCGCAACCCGCGCTCGACGGTCGGCACCATCACCGAGGTCTACGACTACCTGCGTCTGCTCTTCGCGCGCATCGGCAAGCCGCACTGCCCCGAGTGCGGCCGCCCGATCTCGCGCCAGTCGCCGCAGGCCATCGTCGACAAGGTCCTGGAGCTGCCGGAGGGGAGCCGCTTCCAGGTGCTGTCGCCGCTGGTGCGCGAGCGCAAGGGCGAATTCGTCGACCTCTTCGCCGACCTGCAGACCAAGGGCTACTCACGTGCGCGCGTGGACGGCGAGACCATCCAGCTGTCCGAGCCGCCGGCCCTGAAGAAGCAGGAGAAGCACACCATCGAGGTGGTCGTCGACCGCCTCACGGTCAAGGACTCCGCCAAGCGGCGCCTCACCGACTCGGTGGAGACCGCCCTCGGCCTGTCCGGCGGCATGGTCGTGCTCGACTTCGTCGACCTTCCCGAGGGCGACCCCGAGCGCGAGCGCATGTACTCGGAGCACCTGTACTGCGCGTACGACGACCTGTCCTTCGAGGAGCTGGAGCCCCGCTCCTTCTCCTTCAACTCGCCCTTCGGCGCCTGCCCCGAGTGCACCGGCATCGGGACGCGGATGGAGGTCGACCCGGAGCTGATCGTCCCGGACGAGGACAAGTCCCTGGACGAGGGCGCCATCCACCCCTGGTCCCACGGGCACACCAAGGACTACTTCGGCCGCCTGATCGGCGCGCTCGCGGACGCGCTCGGCTTCCGTACCGACATCCCCTTCGCGGGTCTGCCGCAGCGCGCGAAGAAGGCCCTGCTCCACGGCCACAAGACCCAGATCGAGGTGCGGTACCGCAACCGGTACGGCCGGGAGCGTGTGTACACCACGCCCTTCGAGGGTGCGGTGCCCTTCGTGAAGCGCCGGCACAGCGAGGCCGAGAGCGACGCCAGCCGTGAGCGCTTCGAGGGCTATATGCGCGAGGTGCCCTGCCCCGGCTGTGAGGGCACGCGTCTGAAGCCGATCGTCCTCGCCGTCACGGTCATGGAGAAGTCGATCGCCGAGGTCTCCGGGATGTCGATCAGCGACTGCGCGGACTTCCTGGGCGAGCTGAAGCTGAACGCCCGCGACAAGAAGATCGCCGAGCGCGTCCTGAAGGAGGTCAACGAGCGGCTGCGCTTCCTGGTCGACGTCGGCCTGGACTATCTCTCCCTCAACCGCGCGGCCGGCACCCTCTCCGGCGGCGAGGCCCAGCGCATCCGCCTGGCCACCCAGATCGGCTCCGGCCTCGTCGGCGTCCTGTACGTCCTGGACGAGCCGTCCATCGGTCTGCACCAGCGTGACAACCACCGGCTGATCGAGACCCTGGTCCGGCTGCGCGACATGGGCAACACGCTCATCGTCGTGGAGCACGACGAGGACACGATCAAGATCGCCGACTGGATCGTGGACATCGGTCCCGGCGCCGGCGAGCACGGCGGCAAGGTCGTGCACAGCGGCCACCTGAAGGAGCTGCTCGCCAACACCGAGTCGCAGACCGGCCAGTACCTCTCGGGTCGCAAGTCCATCCCGCTCCCGGACGTGCGGCGGCCGCGCGACCCGTCCCGGCAGCTGACCGTGCACGGCGCCCGTGAGAACAACCTGCAGGACATCGACGTGTCCTTCCCGCTGGGTGTGTTCACGGCCGTCACGGGCGTGTCCGGATCCGGCAAGTCGACGCTGGTCAACGACATCCTCTACACGCACCTGGCCCGCGAGCTGAACGGTGCGCGCAGCGTCCCCGGCCGGCACACGCGCGTGGACGGCGACGACCTCGTCGACAAGGTCGTGCACGTCGACCAGTCGCCCATCGGCCGCACCCCGCGGTCCAACCCGGCGACCTACACCGGCGTCTTCGACCACGTCCGCAAGCTGTTCGCCGAGACCACCGAGGCGAAGGTCCGCGGCTACCTGCCCGGGCGTTTCTCCTTCAACGTCAAGGGCGGCCGCTGCGAGAACTGCGCGGGCGACGGCACCATCAAGATCGAGATGAACTTCCTCCCGGACGTCTACGTCCCGTGCGAGGTCTGCCACGGCGCCCGGTACAACCGGGAGACCCTGGAGGTCCACTACAAGGGCAAGTCCATCGCCGACGTGCTGAACATGCCGATCGAGGAGGCGACCGACTTCTTCGAGGCGGTGCCGGCCATCTCCCGGCACCTGCGGACCCTGAAGGACGTCGGCCTCGGCTACGTCCGGCTCGGCCAGTCGGCGACCACCCTGTCCGGTGGTGAGGCGCAGCGCGTGAAGCTCGCCAGCGAGCTGCAGAAGCGCTCCACCGGACGCACGGTCTACGTCCTGGACGAGCCGACCACCGGTCTGCACTTCGAGGACATCAGCAAGCTGCTGAAGGTCCTCGCCGGCCTGGTCGACAAGGGCAACACGGTCATCGTCATCGAGCACAACCTCGACGTGATCAAGACCGCGGACTGGGTCGTCGACATGGGTCCGGAGGGCGGCGCAGGCGGTGGCCTCGTGGTCGCCGAGGGCACACCCGAGGAGGTCGCGGGCGTCCCGGCCAGCCACACCGGCAAGTTCCTGCGCGAGGTCCTCGGCGCCGACCGCATCAGCGACGCGGAACCGGTGAAGGCGCCGCGCGGCCCGGCGGCGAGAAAGACGGCCGCGGCCAAGTCGACGGTGCGCAAGACGGTGACCGCCAAGGCCAACAACACGGCCACCAAGAAGGCCGCCGCAGCCACGAAGAAGGCGGCGCCGGCGAAGAAGACGGCGCGGGCCCGCAAGGACTGAGCCCCGTTCGGGCCATGCCCTGACACAACATCCGTTCGGGCCCCGTGCCCTGACACCACATCAAGAACCGGCGCCCCGCGGGAACTCCCCGCGGGGCGCCGTTCGTTCCACCATCAGCCACCCTGGCCCTGCGGTGCGACAGGCACGACCGGCCGCCGCCAACTGCAGGTCCAGTTGCACCTTGACAACATCACCGTGGATTCGGGCTCGAACTAGGACACGCTCCGCAGCCGACTCACAGCTCGCCCAGCTCGGCCGCGTAGGGAGGCTCCGCTCCCGCGCGTGAGCAGGTGACCGCCGCCGCGCGCGCCGCGAACCGCAGCAGGCGCTGCCAGCCGTCCGCGCCCAGGGCGGCGAGTGCCGACGGCGAGAGGGCGTCCTGGGCGGACAGGCCGTGCAGCAGGGCCGCGTTCACCGTGTCACCGGCGCCGATGGTGTCCACGACCTCGACCTTCTCGCCCGGCACGGAGTATTCCGCGCCGTCCCGGGTGTGGACGGTCAGGCCGTCGCCACCCCGGGTGACCACGACGGCCGACGGTCCCGCGGCCAGCCACTCGCGCGGGCTGCCGCCCAGCCACTGGGCGTCCTCCGCGGACAGCTTCAGCAGCGTCACCGAGGGCAGCCAGTTCTTGAAGCGCGCACGGTAGGCGTCCGCGTCCGGGATGAGACCCGCCCGGATGTTGGGATCGAGGGCGGTGAACAGGCCTTGTGCCGCCGCGGTCCGCATCAGCTCCTCGTAGGCGCTCGCCCCGGGTTCCAGGACGAGAGAGCAGGTGCCGAAGGACACCGCGCGGGTGCCGGCGGGGAGTCCGGTGGGGGCGCCGAAGAGGCGGTCGGCGGTGCCGTCGACGTAGAAGGAGTAGGCGGCCGAGCCGCCGGCGTCGATGGTGGCGACCGCGAGGGTGGTCGGTTCGTGGCCGCGCTGTACGCCGGACACGTCCACTCCGGCCCGCCGCAGCCCGTCGAGCAGGGCCTCGCCGAAGGCGTCGTACGAGGTGCGGGAGCAGAAGGCCGTCGGGGAGCCGAGGCGGCCGAGGGCCACGGCGGTGTTGTACGGGCCGCCGCCGAGCGCCGGCTTCAGGTCCGCCAGGGCACCCGGGCCGTGCGGTACCAGGTCGATCAGAGCCTCACCGGCGACGACGATCACGAGGCGGTTCCCTTCTCGGAGAGCGCGGTTGGTTCGGTCTTCCGGCCGGGCCCGGCCGGTGGGGGGCCCGCGGCCCCGTCCCGGTCCTCCGGGCACCCGCAGGAGGTGCGGTGGACGAAGGTGCACGGCAGCCGGACCGTCCGGGCGGGCCGGTCCGGCGTGGCCAGCCGGTCCAGGAGCACCTGGACGGCCTGGGCGCCGATCTCCCTGCTGGGCTGGGCGATGGCCGTGAGCCGGGGCGAGAACAGGTCGGCCCAGGCGAAGTCGTCGAAGCAGCACAGGGCGATGTCGTCCGGCACGGCCAGACCCTGCCGGCGCAGGGCGCGCAGGGCTCCGATGGTCATGGCGTTGTTGGCGGTGACGAGCGCCGTGGGGGGAACGGGGAGCGACAGCAGGGCGGCCGTGGCTCGCTCGGCGCCGGCCGCCTCGGAGTTGCCGGACACCACGAGGTCCTCGTCGCGGACGAGGCCGGCGGCGGCGAGGGCCTGCCGATAGCCGACGATCCGCTCAGTGGTCGTGCTGAGCCCGGACAGGCCCGCGACCAGGCCGATCCGGCGATGTCCGAGCCCGGCGAGGTGTGTGACGAGGCGGGCGGTCGGACCGGAGTTCTCGGCGCAGACCTGATCGAAAACGGCTTGATCGAAACCGGTCTGATCCAAGCCGGCTTCCTGACCGAGACGGGCCGGGCCGGGACCCGTCTCCTGGTCGGGGCCGGCCTGCTCGGATCGGTTCTGCTCGGGTCCGGGCTGATCGAGGTGCGGGGTGCCTGCGGCAGGGTCGCCGGAGGGGAGCACCCGGTCGAGGAACACCGTCGGCACGGAGTGGCGACTGAGGTAGGCCACGAGGTCGTGCGGGTCCGCGGAGGGCGCGACGATCATGCCGTCCACCCGGCGCTCATGGAGGAGCTGGACGACCTTCCGTTCGTGCACGGGGTCGTCGTGCGGGTCGGCGATGAGCAGGCTGTAGCCCGCCTCCAGGGCGGCGGCCTCGACGCCTTGGAGGATCTCCGTGAAGTACGGGTTGCTGATCGCCGACACCGCGAGACCGATGGAGCGGGTGCGGGAGGTCACCAGGGAGCGGGCGAGGGTGTTGGGCGTGTAGCCGAGCGCGTCGACGGCGTTCAGTACGGCCTGGCGGGTGTGGGACAGCACCGGGCGCGTGCCGTTGAGCACGTGGGAGACCGTCGCGACGGAGACACCGGCGCTCCGGGCGACGTCCGCCATGGTGGCCATCGCGTCCCCTCTCTGACCTGCTCAGCCGCTCAGATGCTGAGCTGTCGAGCCCCTGATGCGCTTTTCCGTCACCCGCCGCCGGTCGGACTGCCGGACGCCGGGAACGTACCTCATCCCTCCCCATCGCGTAAACGCTTGCGCAAACGTTTACGTGCCCCGGGTCCACCTTCACTCACGCTCACCGCCTCTGCCCCGACCCTGCCCCGCCCCCGACCCGGACCCGGCCGTTCTGCCCGGGTATCGTCGGCCTGCACGCCCCCTGAGCAGTGGAGATCTGATGACCGCCCGCCCGGCCCGCCCGGTTCGCCCGTCCACGAGTCGTCGTACCGTCCTTCGAGGAGCCGCCGTGGCCCCGGTCGCCGGGCTCGGACTGGCCGCCTGCTCGGCCCCGGGCGGCGCCTCGGCCGACGCGACCCCGACCGCGCCGGTCGACCTCGGCGCCGAGGCCGAGGTGGCGAAGGGCGGCGCCAAGCTCTACCGGGACCACAACGTGGTGGTCAGCCGGGACGGGAGCGGTGCCCTCAAGGCGTACAGCACCGTCTGCACGCACGCGGGGTGCCCCATCAACAAGCTCCAGGGGACTACCCTGATCTGCCCCTGCCACGGCAGCCAGTTCGATGCCGTGACGGGCAAGGTGGTCCAGGCACCGGCCACCGAGCCGTTGAACGAGCTGCCGGTGAAGACGTCGAACGGCAGGATCATCGCCGGCCCGGGTGCCTGACCCGCCCGCACGTCCGAGCTACGTCAGGCGCTCACTGCCGGCCGCCTGTCACCACCGCCCGCCTGTCACGCCACTTCCGTGACCCGTGACCCGTGACCCGTGACCCGGGTCCCTCGTCACTCCCAGTCCCACGCGATGCCGACGAGCCCCGGCCGTATCCGGGGCTCGACCACATGGACGCTGTGGTGCGGCCAGGTGACCGGCAGTTCGTGCCGGCCACTGCGCGGCGCCGCGGGGGAGTGCTGGGTGAAGCGATGGCAGCGCGCCGGCAGCGCGGACCCGTCGAAGCTCACCTGGAGCGCGTACTGGCCGCCCGCGAAGCCGAACCCGTGGACGTACTCGCGCGAGACTCCCGCCGTGCCGTCCTCGACGCCGTACCGGAAGAGGAACGTGTCGCCGGAGCGCAGCCGGGTGCCGAAGAGGAGCTCGGTCACCAGTACGCCGGTGTTCTGGTCCCAACGGATGCGCCCGGTGCGGCAGTTCTCCAGGGCGTGCACCGTCATGGCGTGCGGGCTGCAGCCGGGGTCGCCGTGGTGGACGGCGACGAAACGGTCGACGCCGTCGCGGTGGGCCCGCACGATGTGGTGGGACTCGCGGCCCACCAGTTCGCGGCGGGCGCCGATCCGGACGCGTTCGTGGTGGCCGAGGGTGTGCAGTCCGCCGTCGAGGGACCAGCCCAGGTCGGCCTGGAGCCGGTGCAGGACGTCGGAGGCCTCGATCAGGGAGCGGTAGGAGCGGGCCGAGGGGCGGCCGGGGGAGGTGGGCTCGCCGGACTCGGTGAGCAGCCGGATCAGGGACTCGTCCGGCAGCTGGAGGATCTCCTCCAGGGCTCGTACGGCGCGCAGTGACTCGGGGCGCTGCGGGCGGCGGGCGCCCTGCTGCCAGTAACTCAGGCTGGTGACCCCGACCTTGACCCCGTGGCGCGACAGATGGTGCTGCACACGCTGGAGCGGCAGTCCGCGGGCGGCGATCGCGGCGCGCAGCGCCACGTGGAAGGGGCCGCCCCGCAGGGCCGTGTCCAGTTCCGCGGTGGGGACGTCCGCGTGCTCTGTGGCGTGCCGCATGCACAGGGGCCTTTCTGTGAGGTGTCACGACGGCTGGTCAGACCGTTGACGCAGGCGTGCGGGGCCGCCCCCGTGGGCGCCGGAGCGCCCGAATCTGCGCACGCCGCGTCCTTCCGCCGGCGTGCGAGGCCCCGAGTTCCCCCGCATTGAAGCGTGTTGACCAGGCCCCGACAACACCTCGGACCCGGTCACCGTGTACTCCTGGCCGAGCCGCGCCCCCACGCGCGCGAGCCCGGGCCCGCACGGTCTGCGGGAGCGCCCGCGTGGGTGCGCGGCCGGGCGGGTCCGGAGGGGGCAGCATGGCCGGAATGCGGCCCTCAGGGGCAACGCGGCGACGGTTGCCGGCGCGGAGCCGCGCCGGTGGGCGTTGTCCACAGGCCCGACGCGGTGTCGGTGCTCGCCAGTAGGGTGTGAGACATGGCCGACCCCTCCAGCTACCGCCCCAGGCCGGGTGAGATCCCGGACTCTCCCGGGGTGTACAGGTTCCGTGACGAGCACCGCCGGGTGATCTACGTCGGAAAGGCGAAGAGCCTGCGCCAGCGCCTGGCGAACTACTTCCAGGACCTGGCGAACCTGCACCCGCGCACCCGGACGATGGTGACCACCGCCGCCTCCGTGGAGTGGACCGTGGTGTCCACGGAGGTCGAGGCGCTGCAGCTGGAGTACTCCTGGATCAAGGAGTACGACCCCCGGTTCAACGTCAAGTACCGCGACGACAAGAGCTACCCGTACCTCGCGGTGACGATGAACGAGGAGTTCCCGCGCGTGCAGGTGATGCGCGGTCACAAGAAGAAGGGCGTCAGGTACTTCGGCCCGTACGGCCATGCGTGGGCCATCCGGGACACCGTCGACCTGCTGCTGCGGGTCTTCCCGGTGCGCACCTGCTCGGCCGGGGTCTTCAAGAACGCGGCCCGCACCGGCCGTCCCTGCCTGCTCGGCTACATCGGCAAGTGCTCCGCCCCCTGCGTCGGCCGCATCACTCCCGAGGACCACGGGGACCTGGCGGAGGACTTCTGCGACTTCATGGCGGGCCGCACCGGCACCTACCTCCGCCGTCTGGAGAAGCAGATGATGGAGGCGGCCGAGGAGATGGAGTACGAGCGGGCCGCCCGCCTGCGCGACGACATCGAGGCCCTGAAGAAGGCCATGGAGAAGAACGCGGTCGTGCTCGCCGACGCGACCGACGCCGATCTCATCGCGGTCGCCGAGGACGAGCTGGAGGCGGCCGTCCAGATCTTCCACGTGCGCGGCGGCCGGGTGCGCGGCCAGCGCGGCTGGGTGACCGACAAGGTCGAGGAGGTCACCACCGGCGCCCTCGTCGAGCACGCCCTGCAGCAGCTGTACGGCGAGGAGACGGGGGACGCCGTCCCCAAGGAGGTCCTGGTCCCGGCCCTGCCCGAGCCGGTCGAGCCGGTCCAGGAATGGCTGACCGGCCGCCGCGGGTCGAACGTCTCGCTGCGCATCCCGCAGCGCGGCGACAAGAAGGCGCTCATGGAGACCGTGGAGCGCAACGCCCAGCAGGCCCTGGCCCTGCACAAGACGAAGCGCGCCTCCGACCTGACCACCCGCTCCCGGGCGCTGGAGGAGATCGCCGAGGCCCTCGACCTGGACAGCGCCCCGCTGCGGATCGAGTGCTACGACATCTCGCACCTGCAGGGTGACGACGTTGTCGCCTCCATGGTCGTCTTCGAGGACGGCCTGCAGCGCAAGAGCGAGTACCGCCGCTTCCAGATCAAGGGCTTCGCGGGCCAGGACGACGTCCGCTCCATGCACGAGGTGATCACCCGCCGCTTCCGGCGCTACCTCGCCGAGAAGGAGAAGACGGGGGAGTGGGCCGACGGCGAGGAGACGCTCACCGACGGCGAGAACACCCTCACCGACGGCGACCCCTTCGCCGTCTCCCTCAAGGACGACGAGGGCCGCCCCAAGAAGTTCGCCTACCCGCCCCAGCTCGTCGTGGTCGACGGCGGGCAGCCGCAGGTCGCGGCGGCCCGCCGGGCCCTGGACGAGCTGGGCATCGACGACATCGCCGTGTGCGGCCTCGCCAAGCGTCTGGAGGAGGTCTGGGTGCCCGGCGAGGACGACCCGGTGGTCCTGCCCCGCACCAGCGAGGGCCTCTATCTGCTCCAGCGAGTCCGCGACGAGGCGCACCGCTTCGCGATCACCTACCAGCGCACCAAACGTGCCAAGCGCTTCCGTGCCGGCCCCCTGGACGAGGTGCCCGGCCTCGGCGAGACCCGCAAACAGGCGCTCATCAAGCATTTCGGCTCGGTGAAGAAGCTGCGGTCCGCCACAATCGAGCAGATCCAGGAGGTGCCGGGCATAGGCCGGAAGACGGCCGAGACCATTGCCGCGGCCCTCGCCCGGGCGGTTCCGGCCGCACCCGCCGTGAACACGGCGACCGGAGAGATCATTGAGGACGAGGAACCCGATACGACGGCGGGTTCCTCGGGGGAGCCCGTGACCGCGGGTCTCCCGGACGAACGACGGGGGCAGGAGACATGACCGAGCACGACGCACAGCCCACAGCGGACCGAGAACAGGCGACCGCGGGGGAGCCGCAGCAGGCGGTTCAGGAAAACGGAGAACAGGTGAGTACGGACGTCACGCCGGCCGGGGCCCCCGAACCGGCCATCCCCGAGCTGGTGATCATCTCCGGCATGTCCGGAGCGGGCCGGTCGACGGCCGCGAAGTGTCTGGAGGACCTCGGCTGGTTCGTCGTGGACAACCTCCCGCCCGCCCTGATCCCCACCATGGTGGAGCTGGGTGCCCGTTCCCAGGGCAACGTGGCGCGGATCGCGGTCGTCGTCGACGTACGAGGGCGGCGCTTCTTCGACAATCTGCGCGAGTCCCTCGCCGACCTCGAGAGCCGGGCCGTCACGCGCCGGATCGTCTTCCTGGAGTCCTCCGACGACGCCCTGGTGCGCCGCTTCGAGTCGGTGCGCCGCCCGCACCCCCTGCAGGGCGACGGGCGCATCGTCGACGGCATCGCGGCCGAGCGCGAGCTGCTGCGCGAGCTGCGCGGCGACGCCGACCTGGTGATCGACACCTCCAGCCTCAACGTGCACGAGCTGCGCGCCAAGATGGACGCCCAGTTCGCGGGCGAGGAGGAGCCCGAGCTGCGGGCCACCGTGATGTCCTTCGGCTTCAAGTACGGCCTGCCGGTCGACGCCGATCTGGTCGCGGACATGCGGTTCCTGCCCAACCCGCACTGGGTGCCGGAGCTGCGCCCGTTCACCGGCCTCAACGAGGAGGTGTCCGCGTATGTCTTCAACCAGCCCGGCGCCAAGGAGTTCCTCGACCGGTACGCCGAGCTGCTGAGACTGATCGCGACCGGGTACCGGCGCGAGGGCAAGCGCTATGTGACGATCGCCATCGGCTGCACCGGCGGCAAGCACCGCTCGGTCGCGGTGTCCGAGAAGCTCGCCGCGCGACTCGCGGCCGAGGGCGTGGAGACGGTGGTCGTACACCGGGACATGGGACGGGAATGACAGAACGTACACGGCGCCTGAGCAGGCTGCGCCGGGTGGTGCCGGAGGGCCGTTCGAGCCGCTCCGTGGCCGACGCGCGGGCGGTTCGCCCCGCGGAGGTCCGCGGCGGCCGGGCCCGCCGGCGCGGCACCCAGCCCAAGGTCGTCGCCCTCGGCGGCGGCATGGGTCTGTCCGCCTCGCTCGCCGCGCTGCGCCGGATCACCGGCGACCTCACCGCCGTCGTCACGGTGGCCGACGACGGCGGCTCCAGCGGGCGCCTGCGCGACGAGCTGGGCGTGCTGCCGCCCGGCGACCTGCGCAAGGCGCTGGCCGCGCTGTGCGGAGACGACGACTGGGGCCAGACCTGGGCCCGGGTCATCCAGCACCGCTTCCACTCCAAGGGCGACCTGCACGACCACGCGGTCGGCAACCTCCTGATCGTCGCTCTGTGGGAGCAGCTCGGGGACCATGTCCAGGCCCTGGACCTGGTCGGCAAGCTGCTCGGCGCGCACGGCCGGGTGCTGCCCATGTCCGCCGTACCGCTGGAGCTGCAGGCCCTGGTCAAGGGGCACGATCCGGTACGGCCCGAGCGGGTCGACACGGTGCGCGGGCAGGCGACCGTCGCCCTCACGCCCGGCGAGGTGCAGTCGGTGCACCTCGTGCCGCACGACCCGCCGGCCGTCCCCGAGGCCGTCGCGGCGGTCCTGGACGCGGACTGGGTGGTGCTGGGCCCCGGCTCCTGGTTCTCCTCGGTCATCCCGCACCTGCTCGTCCCGGAGCTGCTGGACGCTCTCACGCAGACCAAGGCGCGCCGGGTGCTGTCCCTGAACCTCGCTCCGCAGCCCGGAGAAACCGAGGGCTTCTCCCCGCAGCGTCATTTGGAGGTTTTGGGGCGACACGCCCCTAAACTCGCCCTGGACGTGGTGCTGGCCGACGAGGCCGCGGTGCCCGACCGCGACTCGCTCACCGAGGCCGCCAAGCGGCTGGGAGCCGCGGTCGAGCTGGCGCCGGTGGCCCGGACCGACGGAAGCCCCCGGCACGACCCGGAGCTGCTGGCCGCCGCGTACGACCGTATTTTTCGGATGCATGGAAGGATCGGCCCATGGCGATGACGGCAGCGGTGAAGGACGAGATCTCTCGGCTCCCCGTCACCCGGACCTGCTGCAGGAAGGCGGAGGTCTCCGCCATTCTGCGGTTCGCCGGCGGCCTCCACCTGGTGAGCGGGCGCATCGTGATCGAGGCGGAGCTGGACACCGCGATGGCGGCCCGCCGGCTCAAGCGGGACATCCTGGAGATCTTCGGCCACAGTTCTGAACTGATCGTGATGGCGCCCGGCGGACTGCGCCGCGGCTCGCGCTACGTCGTGCGTGTGGTCGCGGGCGGCGATCAGCTGGCCCGTCAGACCGGCCTCGTCGACGGCCGGGGCCGCCCGATCCGCGGCCTGCCCCCGCAGGTGGTCTCCGGTGCCACCTGTGACGCCGAGGCGGCCTGGCGCGGGGCCTTCCTGGCGCACGGCTCGCTGACCGAGCCCGGCCGCTCCTCCTCCCTGGAGGTGACCTGCCCGGGCCCGGAGGCCGCGCTCGCGCTGGTCGGCGCCGCCCGTCGGCTGTCCATCGCCGCGAAGGCCCGTGAGGTGCGCGGGGTGGACCGGGTGGTCGTGCGCGACGGTGACGCGATCGGCGCCCTGCTGACCCGGCTCGGCGCGCACGAGTCCGTGCTGGCCTGGGAGGAGCGCCGGATGCGGCGCGAGGTGCGGGCCACGGCCAACCGGCTCGCCAACTTCGACGACGCCAACCTGCGCCGCTCGGCCCGCGCCGCCGTGGCCGCCGGTGCCCGGGTCCAGCGGGCCCTGGAGATCCTCGCCGAAGAGGTACCGGAGCATCTGGCCGCCGCCGGCCGGCTGCGCATGGAGCACAAGCAGGCCTCCCTGGAGGAGCTGGGCGCGCTCGCCGACCCGCCGCTCACCAAGGACGCGGTCGCGGGCCGTATCCGCCGGCTGCTGGCGATGGCCGACAAGCGCGCCGCCGACCTGGGCATCCCGGGCACGGAGGCCAACCTCTCGGAGGAACTGGCGGACAACCTGGCGGGCTGACCGGGAGCCGTACCAACTCGCCGGTGCCGGCGTCCATTCGGGTGGTCGGCACCGGCGTTTGCGTGTCCGTGAGGCGCTCTTGACTCGATCATGATGTGACATGAGCCTGGCAACCTGTTCGCCGCTGTGGCGGACCACCGGTAGGGGGGTTCATGAGACACAGAGCGAGATCGATCCTCGCTGTCGGCACGCTCCTGATCGGGGGAGCGAGCCTTGCACCCATCGCCCAGGCCCAGAGCGGTAGTCCTTCCCCGTCCGACCCCGACGAGGTCAAGGTCTTCCGCGCGGATGTCACCCAGCAGCAGATTCCCCTGCTCCTCGAGGCCGGACAGGACGGCCACGAGCTCGGCGAGCAGGTCGCCGGAAGCGGCAGGACCAAGGTCGAGGTCTACCTCACCGACCAGCAGGCCGAGAAGCTGGAGAAGCAGGGCGTCCACCTCAGCGAGCACGCCCTGTCGCCCAAGGCCGAGGCGCGCGTCCGGGGTGCCTCCCAGGGCGTGTTCCGCCCGTACGGCGCAAGCGGAGGTCTGGAACAGGAGATCGTCCGGACCGGGCAGGCCCACCCCGATCTCACCAAGGTCGAGTCCATCGGCAAGACGGTCAACGGTCAGGACATCCTCGCGCTCAAACTGACCAAGAACGCGAGCAAGTCGAAGGACGGCTCCAAGCCCGCCGTCCTGTACATGTCCAACCAGCACGCGCGCGAGTGGATCACGCCGGAGATGACCCGGCGTCTGATGCACTACTACCTGGACCACTACAAGACGGACCGGCGCATCAAGAAGATCGTCGACTCGACCGAGCTGTGGTTCGTCCTCTCGGCCAACCCGGACGGTTACGACTACACCTTCCAGAGCCCCGCCAACCGTCTGTGGCGCAAGAACCTGCGTGACGTCAACGGCGACGGCGTCATCAGCACGGGCGACGGCGTCGACCTCAACCGCAACTTCCCCTACAAGTGGGGCTACGACGACGAGGGCTCGTCCCCCAACCCCACCAGCCAGACCTACCGCGGCGCGAGCCCCGAGTCCGAGCCGGAGACCAGGGCCCTCGACGGCTTCGAGAAGCGCATCGGTTTCACATACGCCATCAACTACCACTCCGCCGCCGAACTCCTCCTCTACGGCGTCGGCTGGCAGGTCGCCACCCCGACCCCGGACGACGTGCTCTACAAGGCGCTCGCGGGCACCCCCGACAACCCGGCGATCCCGGGCTACCGTTCGCAGCTCTCGTCGGAGCTGTACACCACCAACGGCGAAGCGGACGGCCATGCCTCGAATGTCAACGGCATGGCGATGTTCACCCCCGAGATGTCGACCTGTCAGACCGCGTCGAACGTCGACCCGAACGACGCCTGGAAGCCCGAGGACTGCCAGTCGGACTTCACCTTCCCCGACGACGAGAAGCTGATCCGGCAGGAGTTCGAGAAGAACGTCCCGTTCGCGCTCTCGGTGGCAGAGACCGCCGCCCACCCCGACCGGCCGGCCTCCTCGGTCGGTCTGAGCGCCGCCGACTTCACCCCCGCCGCGTTCTCCGCGTCGTACTCGCGCGGTGCGGACCAGGAGGTCTCGGTCGTCGCACGCAAGTCCGTGCGCGACAAGGAGCTCAAGTACCGCGTCAACGGCGGCCGTACCCGGGACCAGGCGCTCCGGCGCTGGAAGGGCGGCGAGACCTACGGCGGCGAGGACAACCTCTACTTCGACGAGTACCGGGCCAAGGTCCAGGACGGCGAACCGGGTGACAGGGTCGAGGTCTGGTTCACCGGTGAGACGAAGAGCGGCAAGAAGGTGTCCGGCTCCCACTTCACCTACACCGTCGCAAAGCGGCCCGGCGCCGACACCCTCGTCGTCGCCGAGGAGGGCGCGGCCGCCGCGCAGGCGCAGACGTACGTGGACGCGCTGAAGGCGAGCGGCCACCGGGCGATCGTCTGGGACGTCGCCACGCAGGGCGCACCCGACGCGCTCGGCGTGCTGGGGCACTTCAGGACGGTCGTGCACTACTCGGGCGCGAGCGGCCCGGGCAACGCCACGCAGCTCCAGTTGCGCGCCTACCTCAACGAGGGCGGCCGGCTGATCGAGGCCGGCGAACTGGCCGGCGGCAGCGTCGACCTCGGCGACGGCACCCTCTCGGACGACTTCAGCCAGTACTACCTGGGCGCCTACAGCCGTACCTCGACCAAGGGAGTCACCGGTTTCAGCGGCTCCGGAAACCTCGGCGGCTACACCACCGCCCTGGGCGACGCGCCCGGCAATCCGCTGGACAGGGCCGGCACCTACGGCGTCACCTCGGACGAGCTGTCCGCCGACACCTACCCGCAGTTCAAGAGCACGGGCGCGGGCCGGTTCGCCGGCGTCGTCAGCCCGTACGGCCCGTACTCCGGCTCGTACATGGCCGCTGCCCTGCACACCGACGACGCCTACAAGCGCCTCATCCGAACCGTCGACCTCACCGGTGTCGCTGCCGCGGACAGGCCGACGCTGAGCACCCGGCTGCTGTGGGACACCGAGCCCGGATATGACCACGCGGTCGTCGAGATCCACACCGTGGGCGCCGACGACTGGACGACCCTCCCGGAGGCCGGCGGGGCCACGAGGACCGCCGTACCGTCCGAGTGCGGGGCCGGGTTCCTGATCGGCGAGCACCCCTGGCTCAAGCACTACCTCACGCTCGCGGACAACGCCTGCACCGCGACCGGCACCACCGGCTCGTGGAACAGCCTCACCGGCAGCTCCGGCGGCTGGCAGCAGGTGAACTTCGACCTGAGCGCGTACGCCGGGAAGTCCGTCGAGGTCTCGATCGGCTACATCACCGACCCGGGCAGCGGCGGGCACGGCGTTCTCGCCGACGACGCCTCGCTCGTGGCCGGCGGCACGGCGAAGGAGACCGAGGGCTTCGAGACGTCCCTGGGCGCCTGGCGCGCGGCCGGCCCGCCCGCGGGCAGCCCGGCGGTCCTGAAGGACTGGGCGCGCGCCGGAACGCTCTTCCAGACGTACGGAGCGGTCACCACCGAGGACACCGTGCTGCTCGGCTTCGGCCTGGAACAGGTGCCGTCGGCGGCCGGCCGGACGGCCCTGCTGAAGAAGGCGTTCGCCTCTCTTGACGGATGACCGCGGCCTCCACTCGACAGGTGAGCGGGACCCTCACTCAACGGTGCGCGAAAGCGTCACTCATCAGGTGAGCCGACCCGCTCACGAACGAGTGAAAAGAGCGTCAACGGGCACCGGCATTACGTAACAAAGAGCGGCGAAACGACCGCCGATCCGAGGCGGTCCGTACCCTACTGGCCGGTACGGACCGCCTGCCCGTGTATGCGGCATCTCGATGCCGCTGCGGGGGCCTCAGAGAGGTAGGGTCGGGGGTGGTCGGGGACATCCCAAATACAGCTCGCCGGCACCGCATGGCCGGCGTACCAACGAGGAGATCGGTTCGTGACGATCCGCGTAGGCATCAACGGCTTCGGCCGTATCGGGCGTAACTACTTCCGTGCACTGCTGGAGCAGGGTGCCGACATCGAGATTGTGGCTGTCAACGACCTGGGTGACACCGCGACCACCGCTCACCTGCTGAAGTACGACACCATCCTGGGCCGTCTGCAGCAGGAGGTGTCCCACACCGCCGACACCATCACCGTCGACGGTCACACCATCAAGGTGCTCTCCGAGCGCAACCCGGCCGACATCCCCTGGGGTGAGCTGGGCGTCGACATCGTCATCGAGTCGACCGGCATCTTCACCAAGCGCGAGGACGCGGCCAAGCACCTCGCCGGCGGCGCCAAGAAGGTCCTCATCTCGGCTCCGGCCAAGGACGAGGACATCACCATCGTGATGGGTGTCAACCAGGACAAGTACGACGCGGCGAACCACCACGTCGTCTCCAACGCCTCGTGCACCACCAACTGTGTGGCCCCGATGGCGAAGGTCCTGGACGAGAACTTCGGCATCGTCAAGGGTCTGATGACCACGGTGCACGCGTACACGAACGACCAGCGCATCCTGGACTTCCCGCACAAGGACCTGCGCCGCGCCCGTGCCGCCGCCGAGAACATCATCCCGACCACGACGGGTGCCGCGAAGGCCACCGCCCTGGTCCTGCCGCAGCTCAAGGGCAAGCTGGACGGTATCGCCATGCGCGTCCCGGTCCCGACCGGCTCGGCCACCGACCTGGTGGTGACCCTCCAGCGCGAGGTCACCAAGGACGAGGTCAACGCCGCGTTCAAGAAGGCCTCCGAGGACGGCGACCTCAAGGGCTACCTGGCCTACACCGAGGACGAGATCGTCTCCTCGGACATCGTCGGCGACCCGGCCTCCTGCACCTTCGACTCCTCCCTGACCATGGTCCAGGAGGGCAACTCGGTGAAGATCCTCGGTTGGTACGACAACGAGTGGGGCTACTCCAACCGCCTCGTGGACCTGACGGTCTTCGTGGGCGACCAGCTCTGATCGCCGAAGATCGCAGCAGCAGGACCTTGAAGTGAGAGCAGGGCTCGGGCAGCGCACCGTCGCGCTGTCCGGGCCCTGTCTCGCGCACGGACCACGCCCTCTTACGATCAGGGGCATCAAGAGCCCTCCCCAGGAGTCCACTCAATGAAGACGATCGACGAACTTCTCGCCGACGGCGTGAGCGGCAAGCGGGTTTTCGTCCGCGCCGACCTCAACGTGCCGCTGGCCAGCGGGACCATCACCGACGACGGCCGTATCCGCGCCGTCCTGCCCACCGTCAAGGCCCTTGCGGACGCGGGCGCCAAGGTGGTCGTCGCCTCGCACCTGGGACGCCCCAAGGGTGCCCCGGACCCCGCCTTCTCCCTCGCTCCGGCCGCCTCCCGCCTGGGTGAACTCCTCGGTTCCGCCGTGGCCTTCGCGGCCGACACCGTCGGCCGGTCCGCCCGGGACACTGTCGCGGGCCTCACCGACGGCCAGGTAGCCGTCCTGGAGAACCTGCGCTTCAACCCCGGCGAGACCGCCAAGGACGACGCCGAGCGCGGCGCCTTCGCCGACCAGCTCGCGGAGCTCGCCGATGTCTACGTCGGTGACGGCTTCGGTGCGGTGCACCGCAAGCACGCCTCGGTCTACGACCTCCCGGCCCGCCTGCCGCACTACGCCGGCTACCTGATCGCCACCGAGGTCGGCGTCCTGAAGAAGCTCACCGAGGACGTCAAGCGCCCCTACGTCGTCGCCCTCGGCGGCGCCAAGGTCTCCGACAAGCTCGCCGTCATCGACGAGCTGCTCGGCAAGGCCGACCGCCTGCTCATCGGCGGCGGCATGGCCTACACCTTCCTCAAGGCCAAGGGCTACGAGGTCGGCATCTCCCTCCTGCAGGAGGACCAGGTCCCGACCGTCACCGAGTACATGGAGCGCGCGGAGAAGCTGGGCGTCGAGCTGCTGCTCCCCGTGGACGTCGTGGTCTCCCGGGAGTTCCCGGACCTGAAGACCAAGGCGCCGACCGAGAACACCGTGGTCGACGCGGACAAGATCCCCGCCGACCAGGAGGGGCTTGACATCGGCCCCAGGACCCGAGAGCTGTACGCCTCGAAGCTCGCCGACGCCGAGACCGTCTTCTGGAACGGTCCCATGGGCGTCTTCGAACACCCCGACTATGCCGAGGGCACCAAGGCGGTCGCCCAGGCCCTCGTCGAATCGGACGGCTTCACCGTCGTCGGCGGCGGTGACTCCGCCGCGGCCGTGCGTACGCTCGGCTTCGACGAGAATGCATTCGGCCACATCTCGACCGGTGGCGGCGCCTCCCTCGAATACCTCGAGGGCAAGACGCTCCCCGGCCTCGCCGCACTGGAGGACTGACCTCAATGAGCACGCGCACGCCGCTGATGGCGGGCAACTGGAAGATGAACCTCAACCACCTCGAGGCCATCGCGCACGTCCAGAAGCTCGCCTTCGCCCTGGCCGACAAGGACTACGACGCCGTCGAGGTCGCCGTCCTGCCGCCCTTCACCGACCTGCGCTCCGTGCAGACCCTGGTCGACGGCGACAAGCTCAAGATCAAGTACGGTGCCCAGGACATCTCGCAGCACGACTCCGGCGCCTACACCGGCGAGATCTCGGGCCCGATGCTGGCCAAGCTGAAGTGCACGTACGCCGTGATCGGCCACTCCGAGTGCCGCCAGTACCACAACGAGACCGACGAGCTGGTCAACGCCAAGGTCAAGGCCGCCTACAAGCACGGCCTGACCCCGATCCTGTGCGTCGGCGAGGAGCTGGACGTCCGCGAGGCGGGCAACCACGTCGCCCACACCCTCAGCCAGGTCGAGGGCGGTCTCAAGGACCTCCCGGCCGAGCAGGCCGAGACCATTGTGATCGCCTACGAGCCCGTGTGGGCCATCGGCACCGGCAAGGTCTGCGGCGCCGAGGACGCCCAGGAGGTCTGCGCCGCCATCCGCGGCAAGATCGCCGAGCTGTACTCGCAGGACGTGGCCGACAAGGTCCGCATCCAGTACGGCGGCTCCGTGAAGTCCGGCAACGTCGCCGAGATCATGGCGCAGGCCGACATCGACGGCGCCCTGGTCGGCGGCGCCTCGCTGGACGCCGACGAATTCGTCAAGATCGTGCGCTTCCGCGATCAGTGATCAGGGCTTTGAGTAGGCGGTAGCGGCGATACGTCGTACCCTTGCGGGGGCACAGCCGTGGTGCTGTGCCCCGTCCATCCGAATCCGAGGAAGTTGGTCCAGCCGTGGTTTTGGGGTTCTCGATCGCCCTGATCGTCTTCAGCCTGCTGATGATGCTGCTGGTGCTGATGCACAAGGGGAAGGGCGGCGGTCTCTCCGACATGTTCGGTGGCGGCATGCAGTCGTCCGTGGGTGGCTCCTCCGTCGCCGAGCGCAACCTCGACCGCATCACCGTCGTGATCGGTCTGCTGTGGTTCGCGTGCATCGTCGTCCTCGGCATCCTGATGAAGACGAGTCACTGATCCGCGTCTCACCAACACATACAGTTCGTACGTAAGGCCCCATGTACGGTACGCGCTCCTGAGCGCGGCCTATCATGGGGCTTGCGTCTAGATGTGGGGGCTGTAACTCCAATCACTGGACGCGCGTTGGGCCTTACGTAGACTGAGGCGCTCGCAACGAAGCGAAACGCCGACTCGCTTCGCGGCACCATCACGCAGGGAGTTACACCGTGGCAAGTGGCAACGCGATCCGGGGAAGCCGGGTCGGGGCGGGGCCGATGGGTGAGGCCGAGCGCGGCGAGTCCGCGCCGCGGCTGCGCATCTCCTTCTGGTGCTCCAACGGGCACGAGACCCAGCCCAGCTTCGCCAGCGACGCGCAGGTTCCCGATACCTGGGACTGCCCGCGCTGCGGCTTCCCGGCCGGTCAGGACCGGGACAATCCGCCGGCCCCGCCGCGCACCGAGCCGTACAAGACGCACCTCGCGTACGTACGGGAACGGCGCAGCGACGCGGACGGCGAGGCGATCCTCGCCGAGGCGCTCGCCAAACTGCGCGGCGAGATCTAGAACTTGTCACGGCCGGGTGCCCGAGGGTGCCTGGCCGGCGCCGTTTCCGCTCGCCCGGGCACTCCTGGGCGCGCTGCTCGGCGCAGCCGTGGCCACCTGCCGGGGCGCTGACCCTGCCCCGTCGGCCGCTGCCTTCTTCGGCCTGCCCGTCACCTCGCTGATACCGGCGCGCAAGCCGGACGTACCTGTTGTTGCACGCTTGGACGATGTCACGACCGCTCGTCCGACGTGCTGATCAACTAGGTTGGATCCGGCAGCGGGGCAAGGTACGCAGCAGGACAGGTTGCAGGAAAGAAGGCTGAAGTCGGACATGAACGCAGACGGCCGTACCAGGCTCAACCAGACGCCCGAGTGGACCGCGCTCGCCAAGCACCGCGAGGAGCTGGCCGACACCCCTCTGCGGGACCTGTTCGCCGCTGATCCGCAGCGCGGCACGGGGTACACCCTGCAGGTCGGTGACCTGTACATCGACTACTCGAAGCACCTGGTCACCGACGAGACGCTGCGGCTGCTGCGAGAGCTGGCCGCCGCGACGGACGTCTTCGGCCTGAGGGACGCCATGTTCCGCGGCGAGAAGATCAACGTGACCGAGAACCGGGCGGTGCTGCACACCGCGCTGCGCGCCCCGCGCGACGCCGTGATCGAGGTCGACGGCGAGAACGTCGTTCCGGCCGTGCACGCCGTCCTGGACAGGATGAGCGCCTTCGCCCGGCGCGTCCGTTCGGGTGAATGGACGGGGCACACCGGCCGGCGCATCAAGAACGTGATCAACATCGGTATCGGCGGCTCCGACCTGGGCCCGGCGATGGCCTACGAGGTGCTGCGCAGCTTCACCGACCGCGACCTCACCGTCCGCTTCGTCTCCAATGTGGACGGCGCCGACCTGCACGAGGCCACCCGCGACCTGGACCCGGCCGAGACGCTGTTCATCATCGCCTCCAAGACTTTCACCACCATCGAGACGATCACCAACGCCACCTCGGCCCGGAAGTGGCTGCTGGACGCGCTGGGAGACGAGTCCGCGGTGGCCAAGCACTTCGTGGCGCTGTCGACGAACGCCGAGAAGGTCGCCGAGTTCGGCATCGACACGGCCAACATGTTCGAGTTCTGGGACTGGGTCGGCGGGCGGTACTCGTACGACTCCGCGATCGGCCTGTCCCTGATGATCGCGATCGGCCCCGACCGCTTCCGGGAGATGCTCGGCGGATTCCACCTGGTCGACGAGCACTTCCGCACCGCGCCCGCCGAGTCCAACGTGCCGTTGCTCCTCGGCCTGTTGGGCATTTGGTACGACAACTTCCACGACGCGCAGTCGCACGCGGTGCTGCCCTACAGCCACTACCTGTCCAGGTTCACCGCCTATCTCCAGCAGCTGGACATGGAGTCCAACGGCAAGTACGTGGCGCGGGACGGCAAGCGGGTCGAGTGGCAGACCGGCCCGGTCGTGTGGGGCACGCCCGGCACCAACGGGCAGCACGCCTACTACCAGCTCATCCACCAGGGCACCAAGCTCATCCCCGCGGACTTCATCGGCTTCGCCGAGCCGGTCGCCGAGCTGAGCGGTGAACTCAAGGGCCAGCACGACCTGCTGATGGCCAACTTCTTCGCCCAGACCCAGGCCCTCGCCTTCGGCAAGACGGCCGAAGAGGTCCGTGCGGAGGGCGTGCCCGACGAGCTGGTCCCGCACAAGACCTTCCCGGGCAACCGGCCGACGACCACGATCCTCGCGCGTGAGCTCACCCCGTCCGTGCTCGGCCAGCTGGTCGCCCTCTACGAGCACAAGGTGTTCGTCCAGGGCGCGGTGTGGAACATCGACTCCTTCGACCAGTGGGGCGTGGAGCTGGGCAAGGTCCTCGCCAAGCGCGTCGAACCGGCCCTGACCGAGGGCGCGGAGGTCCCGGGCCTTGACGCCTCGACGAAGGCGCTCGTCGCCAAGTACCGGGAGCTGCGCGGCCGGAGCTGACCGCCCGTCGCCGCGGCGACGATTTCCCTGTGCGTTTTCTCTGCGCGTCCTCTAGGGTTCCGCTGAATTCAGGGGAGGACATGCATGAGACGCAGGGGGTTCGCCGCGGCGGTCGCGGTGGCCGTGGTGGGGATGTCGGCGGTGGGCTGCGGAAACAGATACGAGCCGCCGGAAGCGAAGAACGGCGAGCCCGCGGTCATGGCGGAGGCCGGGCCGGCCTACTCCGGTCCGGCGGATGTGCCGGAGCGGCTGGAGGCCGACGGGACGACCATCACCGTGGGCGACCCGGGCGCCACGGTGACTGTGCACCTGTACGAGGATCCGCGGTGCCCGGTGTGCGAGGAGTTCGAAAGCGCCGGGGGCGCCCCGCAGCTGCGCGCGGCCACCGTCCGGCGGACGGCGAAGACGGAGTACACCCTCGCCTCGTTCCTGGACGACCGGCTCGGCGGCAAGGGCTCCGAGAAGGCGGTCAACGCCCTGCGAGCCGCGCTGGAGGCGGGCAGGTTCGCCGAGTACCACGACATGCTTTTCGCCAACCAGCCCGAGGAGAGCGTCGACGGATTCACCGACGCCTACCTGCTCAGGCTGGCAGGGCGGATCCACGGGCTGCGCGGTCCGGCCTTCGACTCGGCCGTCAGGACCATGAAGTACCGCTCGTTCGTGACCGCCTCCCAGAAGGCGTACGAACGCGCGGGCGGGACCGAGGACCCGCAGGGACCGGGCACCCCCACCGCCGAGATCAACGACGTACGCATCCCGGCGGAGAACAACGGCGTGCTCTTCGACCCGGATGTGTTCGCTCTCCTGCTGTCGAAGTTCGGCGCGGGGCCGGTGGAGTAGCTCAGGCCACCGCGCTCAGCGTGTCCGCAAGCCGGCGGCGCGCCGCCCGGGCGGCGGGCAGGGCGGCGAGGGCGGCGGCCCCCAGCACGGCGCCCGCGCCCAGCAGGAGCAGCAGACCGGGCGAGGGCGATCGGGCGATACCGGCGCCGATACCGCTGGAGCTGCCCTGGGCGTCGATCAGCCGGTGCGCCAGCGGCAGTCCCAGTGCCGTACCGGCGAGGACCGCGGCCAGGGCCGTGCAGGTCGTCGCCGTCACGGTGATCGCGGTGATCTGCCGGGGGGACATGCCGATCGCTCTGAGCGCCAGCATGTCCCGCTCGCCCTCCCGGACGCTCCCGCCGATCGCGGTGAGCAGTTCGACCAGTCCGATCAGGGCGAGCACGGCGATCAGCCCGGCCACCACGGCGCGCAGCGGGGACAGCCCGTCGGCCGGGTTGGTCACGGGGTGCACGTCCAGGTGTCCGCGGCCGGCCGTGGCCAGGGCGGACGCGACCCGCTGCGGGTCGGCGCCCGGGCGCAGGCGGAGCTGGTAGAACGCCGGGGACAGCCCCGGGTCGTTCTCGCGCAGGGTGTCGAGGGAGGTCGTCACGACCCGGCCGGCGTTCTGCGGTTCGATGCTGCGGCCCACGATGTGCAGGATCTGCGGCTGCTCGCCCACCGTCATCCGCACCCAGTCCCCGACCCGCACATGCAGCAGGTCCAGCAGGCCCTGACCGGCCACCGCCTCGTCCGGTCCGTGCGCGGCCCGGCCCTCGGCGACGGTGTAGGGGTACGGCTGTGCGCGCGTGCCGAGCCCGCGCAGGGCGATCGTCCCGGTCTGGCCGGGGACCAGCGCGGCCACCTCGACGCCCGGATAGGCGGCGGCGACCCGGTGGTCCGCCGCCAGCAGGGCCCGTACGCCGGTGTCGTTCATGCCGCCGTCCGAGCGGACCGTGAGCGCCGTGGGCAGGCCCACCCGCTCCGGGCTGCTGTGGAAGCGGTCGATGGTGGTCCACGCGCTGAGCGCCACCACGATCAGCAGCAGGGGCAGCGTCAGCCGGGCCACGCCGGCCAGCGACCGGCCGCGGCCCGCGAACGCCTTGTGGCAGCCCAGGACCAGCGCGGCCGGCAGCCGCAGACCCAGGGCGCGCCGGGCCAGACCGGTCAACCGGCCGCCCGCCGGAGCCGACGGGCGCGGGACGGGCACCGGAGGCACCCGGCCCGCCCGCCAGGCCGCGAGTCCCGTCGTCAGGCCGATGAACAGCACCGCCGCCACAGGCACGGCGGACAGCGCCACGGTGTGCCCCGGCAGCCCCTGCCACACGCCCACCGCGTCGCCGAGCCGTCCCGGGATCCGGTTGCCGAGGCCCTCGGCGAGCGCGGCCGTGGCCACCCCGCCCAGCACGGCGTACGCCAGGTGCTGGAGCAGGAAGATCCGCACCACCTGGCCCGGTGTGAAGCCGATCGCCTTGAGCACCGAGATGTCTCGCAGATGGCCTCGGATACGGGTGCTGATCGCCCCGTGCACGGCGAGTCCGGCGGCGACCAGGGCGCCCAGCCCGAACAGGCCGAGCACCTGCCCGAGGAGCCGGTTCTCGCCCTGCGCCTCGGCCCGTGCCTGCTGCCAGGTGGACACCTCGCCGACCGCGCCCGCGCCCAGCACGGTGACGGCACGCTGGACCGCGTAGTCCGTGTCGGCCGGGTCCTTCAGACGCAGCCCGGTCACCTCGCCGCCGGGGGCGCGCACCGCGGACGGCAGCGCCCACACCAGCCCCGGCTGCGCGCCTGGGCTGTAGCCGGGCTCGGCGCTGTCGGCGATGCCTTCGACCTTCAGGGTGCGGGCGGTGCCGGGCAGGGTGAGGGTGTCGCCGGGCTCGGCCAGCAGGGCCCGCGCCAGGCGGCTCTCCAGGACCACGCCGTCCGGCTCGGCCGGGTCCAGCCAGTGGCCGGTGGCGAGCAGCGGGCGGCCGACGGAGGGCAGGTGCGGGGTGCCGCGCAGCTCCACGGAGGCTCGGGTGCCGCGGGAGGCGACGGTGGTGGACTCGGTCCGATAAGGGCCGGCGACGGATTCGACACCGTCCAGCCGGACGAGCTTGCGGGCGTCGGCGGAGGCGGCCGTGTGGATCCACACATGGGCCCCGCGGGCCTGGGTGAATGTCCGCTGCCAGGGGTTGGTGGCATAGCCGAAGAGGGCGGCGGCCAGCAGCAGCGAGGCGACGATGCCGGCGGTGGCGAGCGTGATGAACAGCGCCTCGCCGCGGTGCGTGCGCAGATCGGAGTGGGCCCAGCGAAGGGTGGCTCGCACGGCTCAGTCCCCGGTCCCTGGCAGTCGGCCTGCCATCAGTCCCTCAGCTCCAGCACACCCGATGTCCCGGGCTTGCGGGACGGCGTGCCGTCCAGTGCGGCGTCGTCGGCTATGCGGCCGTCGAAGAAGCTGATCACCCGGTCGGCGGCGCTGGCCAGCCGGGCGTCGTGGGTGACCAGCACGATGGTCTGGCCGCGTCCGTGGAAGCGGGACAGCAGCCGCATCACCTCGCGGGTGCCCTTGCTGTCGAGGCTGCCGGCGGGCTCGTCGGCGAGCAGCAGCGGCGGATGGTTGACCAGGGCCCGGGCGAGGGCGACCCGCTGCTGTTCGCCGCCGGACAGCTCGCCCGGCATGCTGCGCTCCTTGCCCTGAAGACCCAGTTCGGAAAGGAGCGTCTCGCGCTCGGCCCGGGCCCGCTTGGGCGGTACCCCGGCGAGCAGGGCGGGCAGCTCCACGTTGTCGGCGACGGACAGGTTCGACACCAGGTTGAAGAACTGGAAGACGATCCCGATGGCCTTCCTGCGCTCCACGGCCCAGCGCGCCTCGCCGAAGGAGTCCGTGCACCGGCCGTCGAGCCAGATGCTGCCCTCGTCGGGCCGCTGCAGGCCGCCGAGCAGGTGCAGCAGGGTGGACTTGCCGGCTCCGGACGGTCCGGTGATCGCCACGAACTCGCCCCGCGCCACGTTCAGGTCGACCCCGCGGACGGCCCGTGCGGGCGCACCCTCGCCGTGGTGGGTCTTCATCAGTCCCTCGGCGCGCAGCACAGGAGGGTGGGCGTCACTCACTCCAGCTCCTCCAGCTCCTCCTGGCACCGTTCCAGCCAGTCGAGGTCGGCCTGCAGGTGCAGCATCGCGCCCTCTATGAGCAGATGGGCGATTCGGTTGTCCCGGTTCTCGGCCGCGGCCAGCTTCGACAGGTTGCGCATGGTGTTGAGGTACTGGCGCCGCTGTCTGTTGATGAGAGCGACCTGGTCGGCGAGACCGGTCTGCGGGGCGAGCGCCAGCTTCATGAAGAACTCGTCCCGTACCCGCGGCTCGTCCTCGGTCTCCTCGAACCAGGCGTGCAGCGCCTCCCGCCCGGCGTCGGTGAGGTGGTAGACCTTCTTGTTGGGCCGGCTGGACTGCTCGACGTCCTCGCCCTCGATCAGTCCCGACTTCTCGAGGCGGCCGAGGGTCACGTAGATCTGGCCGACGTTCGGCTGAGGGTACGCGGAGCCCAGCAGGACCTCAAGGTCCTGCTTCAGCTCGTAGCCGTGGGCCGGTCCGCGTGCCAGGAGTGCCAGGAGGGGCAGGCGCACTCGTGCTGTCCTCCCGTCTGCGCAATGTGCTCCAGGCCCTAGTATCGCCCATACCTAACAGGTATACATGGCCTCTGACCGACGGGCGAGGGTGCCCGTGGCCGGTGTACGTGTTCAAGGAGGAACCTATGCGGTGGATGCGCGCCGCCGGTAGGGGGCTCCTCGTTCTTGCCGTGGTCCTGAGCGGGTACACGGCCTCCGGCGCGCACGCCGACGAGGGCAGCCGGAGGGGGCCGCTCACCTTGGCCACCGCCGGTGACCTCACCGGTTACCTCGGTCCGCTCCTGCAGGGCTGGAACCGCACCCATCCCGCCGAGAAGGTCACCCTCGTCGAGCTGCCGGACTCCGCCGACGAGACCCATGCGCAGATGACCACCGATCTGCGCGGCGGCGACCGGGGCCGGTTCGACGTCCTCAACATCGACGTCAACTGGACCTCGGAGTTCGCGGCGGCCGGCTGGATCCGCCCGCTGCCCCCGGACCGCTTCCCGCTGAAGACCTTCCTGCCGCCGGTCGTGGACACGGCCACCTACGACGGGCGGCTGTACGCCGTGCCGTACGTCACCAACGCCGGACTGCTGCTCTACCGCAAGGACGTCCTCGCCAAGGCGGGCGTGCCGCCGCCGCGCACCTGGGCCGAGCTGGAGCACGACGCGAAGACCATCGCGCCCAGGTACGGCCTGGACGGCTACGCGGGCCAGCTCCTGCCGTACGAGGGCCTGACCGTCAACGCGGCCGAGGCCGTGTACTCGGCGGGCGGCACGATCCTCGGCGACGAGGGCACCCGCGTCACCGTGGACTCGGACGCCGCCCGCGAGGGCATCGACTTCCTCGTCCGCGGCCTGCGCGAGGGCTGGATCCCGAAGGCGGCGCTGACGTACAAGGAGGAGGAGTCCAAGCAGGCCTTCCAGGACGGCCGGCTGCTCTTCCTGCGCAACTGGCCCTACGCCTACGCCGTGGCCTCGGCCAGGGGCTCCAAGGTCGCCGGCCGGATCGGCGCCGTACCGCTGCCGGGGCCCCACGGGCCGGGGACGAGTGTCCTGGGCGGCTCCAACCTGGCGGTCAACACCCACGCCCGGCACCCCGACTCGGCCGCGCGCCTGATCGCCTACCTCACCAGCGAGCGCGTACAGCGCCAGGTGCTCACGCGGGGCGCGCTGCCTCCCGTACGCGCCGCGCTCTACGAAGATCCCGCGCTCGTACGGCAGTTCCCCTATCTGCCGACCCTGCGCTCCGCCGTCCTCACGGCCGCCCCGCGCCCCAAGAGCCCGCACTACGACCAGGTCAGTCTGGCGGTGCAGGCGGTCGTGCACGACGCGCTGACCGGGCACGAGACGCCTCAGGCAGCGGTACGGCGACTGGCGCGGGAACTCGACGCCGTCGCCCGTCGATAACCCTCTTTCTAGTTACTTGTTAAGTAACGCGGACGTCTCATCTCGGTTCACGCTGCACCGGTAAGTCCGTATTTGGGCACCCGACTCCCCAGTAGCTTTCGTTCTCTTCATTGACACCCTCGCGACACGTCTACCTAACATGCATGCATAACTGCTGCCCTTCACAGAGACAGGTCAATGGGTTGAACAGGCACCACTGGTGGCGCGATGCGGTGATCTACCAGGTGTACGTCCGCAGCTTCCTGGACAGCACCGGTGACGGCATCGGCGATCTGGCCGGCGTCCGCGCCGGACTGCCGTACCTGAAGAAGCTCGGCGTCGACGGCATCTGGCTGAGCCCCTTCTACCCCTCGCCCCAGCACGACCACGGCTACGACGTCGCCGACTACTGCGGCGTCGACCCGCTCTTCGGCGACCTCGCCGAGTTCGACCTGCTGATGGCGGCCGCACGACGGCTCGGGATCAGGGTGCTCCTGGACATCGTCCCGAACCACTGCTCCAGCGAGCACCCGTGGTTCCGCGAGGCCCTCGCAGCCGAGCCGGGCAGCCCGGCCCGCGCCCGCTTCCACTTCGCCGACGGCCGCGGCCCCGACCGCGCCGAGCCGCCCAACAACTGGCACGCCATGTTCGGCGGCCCGGCCTGGAGCCGGGTCACGGAGGCCGACGGCCGCCCCGGCCAGTGGTACCTGCACATGTTCACGCCGGAGCAGCCCGACTGGAACTGGCGCAACCCGGAGATCCCCGCCGAGTTCGAGCGTGTCCTGCGCTTCTGGCTGGACCGGGGCGTGGACGGCTTCCGCATCGACGTCGCCGCCGGCCTCTACAAGCACCCCGAACTGCCCGACTCGGACGACCCGGAGGCCGACGCCCGCACCCGCGACTCGGTCAACCCGCTCGCCTGGAACCAGCCCGAGGTGCACGAGGTGTGGCGGCGCTGGCGCTCCCTGTGCGAGGAATACGCGGACCAGGACGGCCGAGAGCGGCTCCTCGTCGGCGAGGTCTCCGTCCCCACGGCCCGCGAACACGCCCACTACGTCCGCCCGGACGAACTCCACCAGGCCTTCTTCTTCGACCTGCTCGGCGCCACCTGGGACGCCGACGCCTTCCGCAAGGTCATCTCCGAGGCCATGCAGGACATAGCCGGCACGGGCTCGACGGTCACCTGGGTGCTCAACAACCACGACCAGGTGCGCACCGTCACCCGCTACGGCGAACCCGCCACCGAGGGCAGCGGACTCGGCGCCGCCCGCGCCCGTGCCGCCGCGCTGCTGATGCTGGCGCTGCCCGGAGCCGCGTACATCTACCAGGGGGAGGAACTGGGCCTGCCCGAGGTCGTCGACCTGCCCGACGACGTGCTCACCGACCCGATCTTCCACCGCACCGGAAGCCGCGCCCGCATCCGCGACGGCTGCCGGGTGCCGCTGCCCTGGTCGGGTCAGGCCTCCCCGTTCGGCTTCACCTCCGGCGCGGAGAGCGCCAAGCCATGGCTGCCGCAGCCCTCGTACTTCGCCGAGTACGCCACCGACCGGGCCCTCGCGGACACCCGCTCCTTCTGGCATCTGTACCGCGACGGCCTCCAGCTCCGGTCCACCCTGCCCCAGCTGGGTGAGGGCACGCTGCGCTGGCTGGACAGCCCGCCCGGCGTCCTCGCCTTCGCCCGCGGCGACGGCCTGGTCTGCGCCGTCAACTTCGGTACGTCCCCCACGCCCGCGCCGGCCTCCGGCACACCCTTGCTGTCCAGCGGTCCGTGCCCGGCCGGGGTGCTGCCCGGCTCGACGGCGGCCTGGTGGCTGAACGACCTCTGATTTTCCGTCAACTCACACTCCCCTGAAGGGACATCAACGATGATGCGACGACGTACGACCCTGCTCACGGGCTGCACCGCCCTCGCCCTGGCCCTCGGCGCGACCGCCTGCGGCGGCGGCCCGGTGACCGCCGGCGGTGACGACAAGGCGCTCAGCGGCCAGACGGTCACCGTGGCCGGTGTCTGGTCCGGCAGCGAACAGAAGAACTTCCAGAAGGTGCTCGACGCGTTCAGCGCGAAGACCGGCGCCAAGACACAGTTCGTCTCCACCGGCGACAACGTCTCCACCGTCGTCGGCAGCAAGATCGAGGGCGGCAACGCCCCCGACGTGGTGATGGTCCCGCAGGTCGGCGTGCTCCAGCAGTTCGCGAAGAAGGGCTGGCTCAAGCCGCTGTCGCCGACCACGGAGCAGACCGTCGACGCCGGCTACGCGCCCGTGTGGAAGAAGTACGGCAGCGTCGACGGCACCCTCTACGGCCTCTACTTCAAGGCCGCCCACAAGTCGACCGTCTGGTACAGCCCCGACGCCCTCGCCCAGGCCGGCGTCAAGCCGCCGAAGACCTACGACGAGATGCTCAAGGCCGGGCACACCGTCTCCGACTCCGGGCTCGCGGCCTTCGCCGTCGCAGGTCAGGACGGCTGGACGCTCACCGACTGGTTCGAGAACATCTACCTCTCCCAGGCCGGACCCGAGAAGTACGACGCCCTTGCCTCCCACAAGCTGAAGTGGACCGACCCGAGCGTGGTCCAGGCCCTCGGCACACTCGGCAAGCTCTTCAAGGACAAGCAGCTGATCGCGGGCGGCCAGAAGGGGGCGCTCAACACCGACTTCCCCGGCTCCGTCGAGAAGGTCTTCGGCCCCAAGCCCGAGGCCGGCATGGTCTACGAGGGCGACTTCGTCGCAGGCGTCGCCCACGACCAGTTCCAGAAGTCCATCGGCACGGACGCGAACTTCTTCCCGTTCCCGGCGGTCGGCGGCGGCAGCGCACCGGTGGTCAGCGGCGGCGACGCGGCCGTCGTCCTCAAGGACGGCAAGAACGCCAAGGCAGGCATGAAGCTCCTGGAGTACCTGGCGACGCCGGAGGCGGCCGCCGTGTGGGCCAAGGCGGGCGGCTTCCTGTCCCCGAACAAGAAGCTCGACCTCTCCTCCTACGGCGACGACGTCTCCCGGGCCACCGCCAAGTCCCTCGTCTCGGCCGGGGACTCGGTCCGCTTCGACATGTCCGACCAGGCACCGGCCGCCTTCGGCGGCACCAAGGGCACCGGCGAGTGGAAGCTGCTCCAGGACTTCCTGCGCGACCCGTCCGACCCGAAGGGGACCGCGGCGAAGCTGGAGGCCGCCGCGGCCAAGGCCTACCAGGACTGATCCGCCATGACCGCCACCACACTCGTGACCAAGGAGGCGGGCCCGCGAGCCGCCGGCGCGGCCCGGGGGCGCCGCAGCCGGCGGCGCGCCCGCGCCGTCGCCCTGCTCTTCGTCTTCCCCGCCCTGCTCCTGCTCGGCGCACTCGTCGTCTACCCGGTGCTCTTCTCCGTCGGCCGCAGCTTCTTCGACGCCTCGGGCACCCGGTTCGTGGGCGGCGACAACTACGCCGAGATGTTCCGCGACCCGGCGACTCTTAAGGCCATCCGCAACACCACGATCTGGGTCGTCGTGGCCCCGGCCCTGCTCACCGGCCTCGGCCTGATCCTGGCCGTCCTGGTGGAGAAGGTCCGCTGGGCCACCGCCTTCAAGCTCCTGCTGTTCATGCCGATGGCGGTGTCCTTCCTCGCCGCCGGCATCATCTTCCGCCTCGCCTACGACGAGGACCCGGACAAGGGCGTCCTCAACGCGGCCGTGGTCTCCGTCCACGACGCCTTCGAGGGAACCTCGTCGTATCCGACGGCGCGGGCGCGGGACGGGCAGGGGCTCACCCCCGGCCGGGACGGCTCGTATCTGACCGGCGCGGATGTGTCCCCGGGGCGCTCGGTGGCCCTCGGCCTGGTGGGCGTGCTGCCCAAGGACCTGCCGAACGGCGCCGCGCCCGCCTACCCGGCCGCGGGACACAAGCCCGCCGCCGACGAACTGCGCGGAGTCGTCTACCTGGACTTCACGCCCGGCGGGGGAGGGAAGCAGGGCAGGGTCGACCCGAAGGAGAGCGGCCTGCCCGGGATGAAGGTCGAGGCGGTGCTCGACGGAAAGACGGTCGCGAGCACGACGTCCGCGTCCGACGGCTCCTTCCGCTTTCCCGGGCTCCACGAGGGCTCGTACACGGTGAAGCTGCCCGCGTCGAACTTCGCGCCGCCCTACCAGGGAGTCTCCTGGCTCGGCCCGATGCTCGTCACCCCGGCGATCATCGGCGCGTACCTGTGGATCTGGACGGGCTTCGCGATGGTCCTGATCGGCGCGGGTCTCGCGAGCCTGCCACGGGACGCGCTGGAGGCGGCGCGGATGGACGGCGCGAACGAGTGGCAGATCTTCCGCAAGATCACGGTGCCGCTGCTCGCCCCCGTGCTGACCGTGGTGTTCGTGACCCTCGTGATCAACGTGATGAAGGTCTTCGACCTCGTCTACATCATCGCGCCGGGACCGGTGCAGGAGGACGCCACCGTGCTCGCGACCCAGATGTGGCTCGTGTCCTTCGGCGGCGGCAACAACCAGGGCCTGGGCAGCGCCCTCGGGGTGCTGCTCCTGCTCCTCGTGGTCCCCGCGATGGTCTTCAACGTCCGCCGTTTCCGAAGGAGTCAGCGATGAACGCGGTCAGGCGCGGTCTGGGCAACGGTCTGGTCCAGGCGTTCCTCGTGGTGATCGGCCTGGTCTGGCTGACTCCGCTGGCGGGGCTGTTCGTCTCCTCGCTGCGGTCCGCCCAGGACACGGCCAAGGGCGGCTGGTGGACGGCGCTGGCAGGCCCCGGCCAGCTGTCCTTCGACAACTACTCGGCGCTGCTGAAGAACGCCGGCATGACGCAGGCGTTCTGGAACACCGTGCTGATCTCGGTGCCGGCGACCACCCTGGTCGTCGTCATCGCGGCGCTCGCCGGATACGCCTTCGCCTGGCTGGACTTCCCCGGCCGCGAGCCGCTCTTCCTGCTGGTGGTGGCCCTGCTGGTGGTGCCGGTGCAGATCGGTCTGCTGCCGGTGGCCAAGCTCTTCGGACAGCTCGGCCTGTTCGGCACGATCCCCGGTGTGGTCCTCTTCCACGTGGCCTACGGCCTCCCCTTCGCGGTGTTCCTGCTGCGGAACTACTTCGCCGAGATACCGAAGGAGATGCTGGAGGCGGCGCGGATGGACGGCGGCAGCGAGTGGCGCATCTTCACCCGCCTGGTCCTGCCGGTGGGCCGCCCGGCCATCGCCAGCCTGGCCATCTTCCAGTTCCTGTGGGTCTGGAACGACATGCTGGTGGCGCTGCTCTTCGCCGACAGCTCCTCCCAGCCCCTGACCGTGCAGCTCCAGTCCCAGATCCGCCAGTTCGGCAGCAACATCGACGTCCTGGCCCCGGGCGCGTTCCTGTCCCTGATCGTGCCGGTGGTGGTGTTCTTCGCCTTCCAGCGGCACTTCGTGCAGGGGGTGATGGCGGGGTCGGTGAAGTAGTTCCCGACCCCGCCATGTGGCCCGAACGCCGGACGGGCTGGAATGCCTGAGGCCCACCTCCCGACCTGCCGAGTCGGGTGGCGGGTGGGCACAGGTCGGCGGTCCAGGGGGCACAGCCCCCTGGGACGGTCACCGGAACTTACGGCGAGGCCGGCGGATACAGAGACCGAGGCAGCTGCGAAGCCGCCGCGGCGTCCAGCAGCCACAGAGTGCGCTGCCGGCCGTACGCGCCCGCTGCCGGGGCCTGGACCTCGCCCGCGCCCGACAAGGCGATGGCCACGGCCTGGGCCTTGTCCTCGCCGGCCGCGAGGAGCCAGACCTCGCGGGCCGAGCGGATCGCCGGGAGGGTCAGCGAGATCCGGGTCGGCGGGGGCTTGGGGGCGCCGTGGACGCCGACCACCGCGCGCTCCGTCTCGCGGACCGCGGGCAGCTCAGGGAAGAGCGAGGCCACATGGGTGTCGGGGCCGACGCCCAGCATCAGGACGTCGAAGGAGGGAACCGAGCCATGGTTCTCCGGCCCGGCCGCCTTGGCCAGTTCCGCCGCGTAGGCCTCCGCCGCCGCCTCCACGTCCGCACCGTAGGGGCCGTCGGAGGCGGGCATGGCGTGCACGCGCTCCGGGTTCACCGGCACGGCGTCCAGCAGGGCCTCGCGGGCCTGCGTGACATTGCGTTCCGGGTCGCCCTCGGGCAGGTAGCGCTCGTCGCCCCACCACAGATCGAGGCGGGTCCAGTCGACGGCGTCCCGGGCCGGCGCCGCCGCCAGCGCGGCGAGCAGGCCGTTGCCGTTGCGGCCGCCCGTGAGGACCACGGACGCATGGCCCCAGGAGGCCTGCGCGTCCACGATCTTCGTGATCAGGCGGGCCGCGGCGGCCTGCGCCATCAGTTCCTTGTCGTGGTGCACGACCAGCTGCGGAGTGCTCACTTCACCGCCGCCTTCTTCGCCGGGGCCTTCTTGGCGGCCGCCTTCTTGGCAGGAGCCTTGGCGGCCGCAGCCTCGGCCTCGATCTCGGCCGTGGCCTCGGCCTCCGCCACCGGTTCCGGCGCGGCAGCCTCGGCACTCGTGTTCAGCCGCTCCACGCCGTAGCGCAGCGCCGACGCGTAGGTGTCGTCCGGGTCGAGCCGGCGCAGCTCCTCCGCGATCAGCTCGGCGGTGTCCCGCCGCTTGAGCGCCACCGCGCGGGCCGGCTGGCCCTCGATCGCCAGGGTGGCCAGCGAACCGTCCGCCCGGTCCAGCACGATCGGGCCGCAGCTCGTGTCCATGCGGACGGCCGTCAGACCGGGACCCGAGGACAGGGAGCGCTTGACGGGGACGTCCAGCCGGTCCGCGAGCCACATCGCCAGCAGCTCACAGCTCGGGTTGAACTCCTCGCCCTCCACCTCGACGGCCTTCACCTCGCAGATCACCTGGTCCAGGGCCGCCGCCAGCATCGAGCGCCACGGCGTGATCCGGGTCCAGGACAGATCGGTGTCGCCGGGCGTGTAGGCCTCGGCACGGGCGGACAGCTCCCGTACCGGCTGCTCGGCGGCGTAGGTGTCGGTGACCCGGCGCTGGGCGAGCGCGCCCAGCGGGTCCTTGGCCGGGTCCAGCGGGGCGTTCACCGGCCACCAGACGACGACCGGGGCGTCCGGCAGGAGCAGCGGCAGGACCACCGAGTCGGCGTGCTCGGAGACCTCGCCGTACAGCCGCAGGACGACCGTCTCGCCGGTGCCCGCGTCCGCGCCCACCCGCACCTCGGCGTCCAGCCGCGAGGACGTACGGTCGCGCGGGGAGCGGGAGACTCGCTTGATGACCACCAGCGTGCGCGAGGGGTGCTCGCGCGAGGCGTCGTTGGCGGCCTTCAGGGCGTCGTAGGCGTTCTCCTCGTCGGTGACGAGGACGAGGGTGAGGACCATGCCGACGGCCGGGGTGCCGATGGCGCGGCGGCCCTGCACCAACGCCTTGTTGATCTTGCTTGCCGTGGTGTCGGTCAGGTCGATCTTCATGGCCGGCGCCAGCTCCGTCCGTCTCGTGCCAGCATCTCGTCCGCCTCGGCGGGACCCCAGGTGCCCGACGGGTACTGCGCGGGCCTGCCGTGCTTGTCCCAGTACTGCTCGATCGGGTCGAGGATCTCCCAGGACAGCTCGACCTCCTCCGTGCGCGGGAAGAGGTTTGCGTCGCCGAGCAGCACGTCCAGGATCAGACGCTCGTAGGCCTCCGGGCTGGACTCCGTGAACGACTCGCCGTAGGCGAAGTCCATGGACACGTCCCGGATCTCCATCGAGGTGCCCGGCACCTTGGAGCCGAAGCGGACCGTGATGCCCTCGTCGGGCTGGACGCGGATGACGACCGCGTTCTGGCCCAGCTCCTCCGTCGCCGTGTGGTCGAAGGGGGAGTGCGGTGCCCGCTGGAAGACCACCGCGATCTCGGTGACACGGCGGCCCAGGCGCTTGCCCGTGCGCAGATAGAAGGGGACGCCCGCCCAGCGGCGGTTGTCGATCTCCAGCTTCACGGCCGCGTAGGTGTCGGTCTTCGACTTGGGGTCGATGCCGTCCTCTTCGAGGTAGCCGATGACCTTCTCGCCGCCCTGCCAGCCGCCCGCGTACTGGCCGCGTACGGTGCTGCGGCCCAGGTCCTTCGGCAGCCGGACGGCACCGAGCACCTTGGTCTTCTCGGCGGCCAGCGCGTCCGCGCCGAAGGAGGCGGGCTCCTCCATGGCGGTCAGCGCGAGCAGCTGGAGCAGATGGTTCTGGATGACGTCACGGGCGGCGCCGATGCCGTCGTAGTACCCGGCACGGCCGCCGACGCCGATGTCCTCGGCCATGGTGATCTGCACATGGTCCACGAAGGACCGGTTCCAGATCGGCTCGAACATCGTGTTGGCGAAGCGCAGCGCCAGTATGTTCTGGACGGTCTCCTTGCCGAGGTAGTGGTCGATCCGGAACACCTGGTCCGGCTCGAACACCTCGTGCACGACCTTGTTCAGGTCCTCGGCCGACTTCAGGTCGTGGCCGAACGGCTTCTCGATGACCGCGCGGCGCCAGGAGCCGCCGCTCTGGTCGGTCAGGCCGTGCTTCTTCAGCTGCTGGATGACCACCGGGAACGAGCGCGGCGGCACGGAGAGGTAGAAGGCGAAGTTGCCGCCCGTGCCCTGTGCCTTGTCCAGCTCCTCGATGGTGGCGCGCAGCCGCTCGAAGGCATCGTCGTCGTCGAAGGTGCCCTGGACGAAGCGCATCCCCTGGATGAGCTGCTGCCAGACCTCCTCACGGAACGGCGTACGGGCGTGCGCCTTGACGGCGTCGTGGACCTCGGCGGCGAAGTCCTCGTTCTCCCACTCACGGCGGGCGAAGCCCACCAGGGAGAAGCCCGGGGGCAGCAGGCCCCGGTTGGCGAGGTCGTACACCGCGGGCATCAGCTTCTTGCGCGACAGGTCACCCGTCACGCCGAAGATCACCAGGCCCGACGGCCCCGCGATGCGCGGGAGCCGTCGGTCCGCGGGGTCACGAAGCGGGTTCGCTCCGGAACCGGACAGGGGTGACAACTCAGCCCTCCGAGGGGGCGAGGCGCTGCAGCTCCGCCTCGGTCGACTTCAGCAGGTCGTTCCAGGACGCCTCGAACTTGTCCACGCCCTCGTCCTCCAGCACCTGTACGACGTCGTCGTACGCGATGCCGAGCTTCTCGATCGCGTCGAGGTCGGCGCGTGCCTGCTCGTAGGTGCCGGTGACGGTGTCGCCGGTGATCTCGCCGTGGTCCTCGGTGGCCTCAAGGGTGGCCTCCGGCATGGTGTTGACCGTGTTCGGCGCGACCAGGTCGGTGACGTACATCGTGTCCCGGTAGGCCGGGTCCTTGACGCCGGTCGACGCCCACAGCGGACGCTGCTTGTTGGCGCCCGCGTTCTCCAGCGCGCTCCAGCGGTCGGAGGAGAAGACCTCCTCGTACGCCTGGTAGGCGAGCCGCGCGTTGGCGACGGCGGCCTTGCCCCGCAGCGCCTTGGCCTCGTCGGTGCCGAGGGCGTCGAGACGCTTGTCGATCTCGCTGTCCACGCGGGACACGAAGAAGGAGGCCACGGAGTGGATCAGCGAGATGTCCAGACCGCGCTCCTTGGCCTTCTCCAGGCCCGTGAGGTAGGCGTCCATGACCGCGCGGTAGCGCTCGAGGGAGAAGATCAGCGTGACGTTGACGCTGATGCCGTGGCCGATCGTCTCCGCGATCGCCGGCAGACCCGCCTTGGTGGCCGGGATCTTGATCAGGGTGTTCGGACGGTCGACCAGCCAGGCCAGCTGCTTGGCCTCGGCGACGGTCGCCCGGGTGTTGTGGGCCAGGCGCGGGTCGACCTCGATGGAGACCCGGCCGTCCTGGCCGTCGGTGGCGTCGAAGACGGGACGCAGGATGTCGGCGGCGTCGCGGACGTCCGCCGTGGTGATCATGCGGATGGCCTCTTCGACCGTGACCTTGCGGGCGGCGAGGTCGGACAGCTGCTGCTCGTAGCCGTCGCCGCTGCTGATCGCCTTCTGGAAGATCGTCGGGTTGGTGGTGACGCCCACGACGTGCTGCTGGTCGATCAGTTCGGCAAGGTTGCCGGACGTGATCCGCTTGCGCGACAGGTCGTCCAGCCAGATCGCGACGCCTTCCTCGGAGAGGCGCTTGAGTGCGTCTGTCATGGAATTACATCTCCTACGTGTCGTATATGAGCGTCAGCGCTGGGCGGCGGCGAGGGATTCCCGGGCCTTCGCGGCCACGTTCTCGGCAGTGAAGCCGAACTCACGGAAGAGGACCTTGCCGTCCGCGGAAGCACCGAAGTGCTCCAGGGAAACGATGCGCCCGGCGTCCCCGACGTACTTGTGCCAGGTCAGGCCGATGCCCGCCTCGACGGAGACACGAGCCTTCACGGACGGCGGCAGCACCGAGTCCCGGTACCCCTGGTCCTGCTCCTCGAACCACTCGACGGACGGCATCGACACGACCCGCGTCGGCACCCCGTCGGCCTGCAGCCGCTCGCGCGCCTCGACGGCCACGTGCACCTCGGAACCGGTGGCGATCAGGATGACCTCCGGCTCGGCGGTCTGCCCCGCGGACCCTTCGGCCTCGAACAGGACGTAACCGCCGCGCGCGGCGTCGTCGTTGGGCTCGTACGCCGGCACGCCCTGACGGGTCAGCGCGAGGCCGTGCGGGGCACCCTTGCCGAACTCCTTGGTGTAGCGCCCGAGGATCTCGCGCCAGACGATCGCGGTCTCGTTGGCGTCCGCCGGGCGGACGACGTTCAGACCGGGGATCGCGCGCAGCGAGGCCAGGTGCTCGACCGGCTGGTGCGTCGGGCCGTCCTCGCCGAGACCGATGGAGTCGTGCGTCCACACGTACGTCACCGGCAGGTGCATCAGGGCCGACAGACGCACCGCGTTGCGCATGTAGTCGGAGAAGACGAGGAACGTACCGCCGTAGATGCGGGTGTTGCCGTGCAGGGCGATGCCGTTCATCTCCGCGGCCATGGAGTGCTCACGGATGCCGAAGTGGATCGTCCGGCCGTAGGGGTCCGCCTCCGGCAGCGGGTTGTCCGCCGGAAGGAAGGAGCTGTCCTTGTCGATGGTCGTGTTGTTCGAGCCGGCGAGGTCGGCGGAGCCGCCCCACAGCTCGGGGACGACCGCGCCGAGCGCCTGCAGCACCTTGCCGGACGCGGCACGCGTCGCGATACCCTTGCCCGTCTCGAAGACCGGGAGCTTCTCCTCCCAGCCGGTGGGCAGCTCGCCCTTGCTGATGCGGTCGAACTCGGCGGCCCGCTCGGCGTTGCCGTTGCGCCACTCCTGGAAGGACTTCTCCCACTCGGCCTTGGCCTGGCGGCCCCGGTCGAGTGCCTGGCGGGTGTGGCTCAGCACCTCGTCCAGGACCTCGAAGCTCTTCTCCGGGTCGAAGCCGAGGACGCGCTTGGTGGCCGCGACCTCCTCGTCGCCCAGCGCCGAGCCGTGTGCGGCCTCGGTGTTCTGCGCGTTCGGGGCCGGCCAGGCGATGATCGAGCGCATCGCGATGAAGGACGGCTTGTCCGTGACCTTCTTCGCGGCCTCGATGGCGTTGTAGATGGCGTGCGGGTCGAGGTCGCCGTCCGGCTTCGGGGCGATCCGCTGCACGTGCCAGCCGTAGGCCTCGTACCGCTTGACGGTGTCCTCGGAGACGGCGGTCTCGGTGTCGCCCTCGATCGAGATGTGGTTGTCGTCCCACAGCAGGATCAGGTTGCCCAGCTCCTGGTGGCCGGCGAGCGAGGAGGCCTCGGAGGAGATGCCCTCCTGCAGGCAGCCGTCACCGGCGATGCAGTAGACGAAGTGGTCGAAGGGGGACTCGCCCTGCGGGGTGTCCGGGTCGAACAGACCGCGCTCGTAGCGGGCGGCCATGGCCATGCCCACCGCGTTGGCGACACCCTGGCCGAGCGGGCCGGTCGTCGTCTCGACGCCCTTGGTGTGGCCGTACTCCGGGTGGCCGGGGGTCTTCGAACCCCAGGTCCGGAAGGCCTTCAGATCATCCAGCTCCAGGCCGAATCCGGCCAGGTAGAGCTGTGTGTAGAGGGTCAGGGACGAGTGGCCGGCGGACAGCACGAAGCGGTCGCGGGCGACCCACTCCGGGTCGGCCGGGTCGTGCCGCATCACCTTCTGGAAGAGGGTGTAGGCGGCCGGAGCCAGGCTCATCGCCGTACCGGGATGGCCGTTGCCGACCTTCTGTACGGCGTCGGCGGCCAGGACCCGAGCAGTGTCCACGGCCCGCTGGTCCAGCTCGGTCCACTCAAGGTCTGTGGTGGTCGGCTTGGTGCTCACCCTGGGTCAGGGCTCCTCTCCACATGTCGGTCGCCGGTCTTCGGGGCATGCCCCCACCCGGCCGCCGGTGCACTGCATGCCCACCGGCCGTTGCCGAGCCTACCCCCGTAAGGACGTGCGTTTTTTCGAGTCATTCCAGACTGCCGGGACTCCGGGAGATCCGCCTCCCGACTGGCCGACAGCGCATTCGGCACATGAATACGGAGCCGCTCATCTGACTGCTCAATCGAGCCCTCAGACCTCTCTGATGCGCTGCCCGCCAACACGACCCCACCCCCGCGAAGGCCGAGGTATGGGCAACGTCTAAAGTGGCGTGGTACGCGCGAGCCTTTACCGGTACTTCACACGGGGAGGCTTGCTGGGATGTCTCTGTCAGGGGTGTGCGTGACGGCCGTCGAATCCCGTCCTGGGGGCACCTCCCAGGCCCTTAAGGCTGTGGGGGAGGGTGTGGTTCGTGGTGCGAACCAGGGCCCGGTTCACCGGCCGTTCGGGGCCCGTGTCAAGGCGTTCGTGGCGCTGACCAAGCCGCGGATCATCGAGCTGCTCCTCATCACCACCGTTCCGGTGATGTTCCTGGCGCAGCAGGGGGTGCCCGACCTCCAGCTCGTCCTGCTCACCTGCATCGGCGGCTACCTGTCCGCGGGCGGCGCCAACGCGCTGAACATGTACATCGACCGGGACATCGACGCCCTGATGGACCGCACGTCGCAGCGCCCGCTGGTCACCGGCATGGTCAGCCCGCGCGAGTGCCTGACCTTCGGTGTCACGCTGGCCGTCGTCTCGACGCTGCTGTTCGGGCTGACCGTCAACTGGCTGAGTGCCTGGCTGTCACTCGGAGCGCTTCTCTTCTACGTCGTCGTCTACACGATGATCCTCAAGCGGCGTACGTCGCAGAACATCGTGTGGGGCGGCATCGCGGGCTGCCTGCCGGTGCTGATCGGCTGGTCCGCGGTCACCGACTCGATGTCCTGGGCGCCGATCGTCCTCTTCCTCGTCATGTTCTTCTGGACGCCGCCGCACTACTGGCCGCTGTCCATGAAGGTCAGGGACGACTACGCGCGCGTGGGCGTGCCGATGCTCCCGGTGGTCGCCTCCAACAAGGTGGTCGCCCGGCAGATCGTCATCTACAGCTGGGTGATGGTCGCCGTCTCCCTGCTGCTGACCCCCCTCGGCTACACCGGCTGGTTCTACACGGCGGTCGCCCTCGCGGCCGGCGGCTTCTGGCTGTGGGAGGCGCACGGGCTGCAGAACCGGGCGAAGGCCGAGGTGACGGGCGCGAAGCTGAAGGAGATGCGCCTCTTCCACTGGTCGATCACCTATGTGTCGATCCTGTTCGTCGCGGTCGCGGTGGACCCGTTCCTGCGCTGACGTACGTCACAGGACCCTGCTCTCGCCAGCTGATCTACTCGTGAGTAGCATCCTGGCCATGGCAGACACGCAGCAGGTTGACCCGAAGGCCGAGCGCAAGGTGGCGCGGCTCGCGAAGCAGATCAGCTCCTTCTCCAAGGCGCACGGCGGTGCCGAGGGCCAGGTGGCCCACATCGGCGAGCGCGGCGCCCGGATCGTGCTCGTCGGCGAGGACGGCGGCTGGGGCGACCTGGTGGCACCCAGCACCGAGATCGCCGAGCAGGCCGTCGCGAAGGCCGGCATCACCGTCCACGAGTCCTTCGACGGCGAGTTCGCGGCGAAGGTGAAGACGGGCCCGTACGAGTGGAAGCGCATGGCCGGCATTCAAGTGGGCGGCTGAGCAGCCTCCTTGCAGGGGCGCGGGGTCGTGTCGGCATACGGCTCCGCCGCGTGGGCGCAAGGAGCCCGGACGGCCGGCGGTCGCCGGACAACCCGCACCTCCCGAGTTGAACCGCGACCTCGGACCCCGTTCACCCGTTAGGACCTGTAAGGCACAGCCACAGCGTCCCGCGGGGAGTCCGGATGATCGAAACGCCGTCCCTCGTGGACCAGTACTGCCACGGCGTGCTGCGGACCGAACTGGGCCTCGGCACCTTCGAGGCCCAGCTGGCGCGGACCGAGGGCCCACCCGCGCCGGGCACCACGCTCTTCGACACGCAGACGGGCTTCGCCGTGCGGCGCTGGTGCCCGCCGCTGCTCGGCCTGGAGCCGCACTGCCCGCCCGCCCGGTATCTGGCCCGGCGCCGTGAACTCGGCGTCCTGGCGGCCGGCCGCAGACTGCTGCGGGGCAGCGGCATCACCACCTACCTGGTCGACACGGGCCTGCCCGGCGACCTCACCGGCCCCGCCGAGATGGCCTCCGCGGGCGACGCCCGGGCCCGCGAGATCGTCCGCCTCGAACTGCTCGCCGAGCAGGTCGCCGACACCTCGGGCACCGTCGAGTCCTTCCTCGCCAACCTCGCCGAATCGGTGCACGGCGCGGCCGCTGAGGCGGTCGCCTTCACCTCCGTGGCGGGGATCCGGCACGGCCTGGCCCTGGCCCCCGAACCGCCGGGACCGGGCGAGGTGCGGGGCGCGGCGGGCCGCTGGCTGGCCGGACGCCGGGTCGGCGGCGAGCTGACCGACCCGGTGCTGCTGCGGCACCTGCTGTGGATCGCGGTCGCCTCGGGACTGCCTCTCCAACTGCACGCCGGGCTCGGCGAACCGGGCTCGCGCATCGACCGGACGGACCCGGTGCTGCTCACCGACTTCGTCCGGGCCACGGCCGGGCTCGGCACCGACCTGATCCTGCTGCACGGCTACCCGTACCACCGCCACGCCGCCCACCTGGCCGGCGTGTTCCCACATGTGTACGCGGACTCGGGCGCGGCCCTCGTGCGCACCGGTGCCCGCGCGGCCACGGTGCTCGCCGAGATCCTGGAGCTGGCCCCCTTCGGCAAGATTCTCTTCTCCAGTGGTGCGCACGGCCTGCCCGAGCTGCACGTGGTCGGCGCCCGCCTGTTCCGCGAGGCCCTGGGCCGGGTGCTGGGGAACTGGGTGGCGGAGGGCGCGTGGTCCCTGGGGGACGCCCAGCGGGTGGCCCGGCTGATCGCGGCGGGCAACGCGCGCAGGGTGTACGGACTGGAGTGAGCTGCCCAGACTGAGGGGATGCCGACCGAATCCTTGCTCGAACGATTCCTGCAGGACCTGATGCCGCTGCGGCCCCGCGCGGTGTGGGCGCACGGCTCGCTGGCCGGCGGCGACTACCAGGAGGGCCGCAGCGACCTGGACCTGATCGCGGTGCTGCCTCACTCCGTGACCCCGAGCGTCGTCTGGAAGGTCGCCGCGGTGCATGCCCGCCTGCGCGCCCAGCCCCTCGCCGCCCAGCTGCACTGCACCTATCTGACCCCGGACACCGTGGACGACCCCGCCCGCCGGCATCTGACGTGGGCGCACGAGCAGTTGTTCAAGCGGCCGGTCACCCCGGTGACCCGGCGTGAGCTGCACACCTTCGGGACGGTGCTGCACGGGTGCGTGCCCGCCGGGCTGCTGCCGCCCGTGCCGGACCGGGAACTCGGCGACTTCGTCGTACGCGACCAGCGGGACTTCTGGCGGCCTGCCGTCGACAACGCACCGCTGTGGTCGCAGGACGTGTGGGTCGATCTGGGGATGGTCACTCTTGCCCGCGCCACCGTCACCGCGCGCGACGGACGGCTGATCTCCAAGCGCGAGGCCCTGGACCTGCTGCCCGGCCTGGGCGCACCCGTCGAGGTCGTCGAGGACATCCGCCGACGCCGCTACGGCGACTCCGCGCCGCCCACCGACGAGTGGACGGCGCGTCGGGCCCGGCTGACCCGGGACTACCTGGGAGCGGCGATCGACGCGCTCACCGAGTCGTACGCCTGAGCGGGGAAGCCGGCCGTCTCGTCGGGGCGTTCGCGCAGCGACAGCAGGACCCGCAGGACACCGATCCACACCAGGCACGAGCCGAACATGTGCAGCCCGACGAGGACCTCCGGCAGGTGCGTGAAGTACTGGACGTAGCCGATGACCCCCTGTGCGAGCAGGATCAGGAACAGCTCACGGGTGCGGTCGAGGGGGCCCTTGGGGGCGTCGACGGCCTTGAGGACGAACCACAGTGCGAAGGTGAGGGTCACCACGATCCAGGCGAGCACCGCGTGCAGCTTGCCGATCGTCTCCCAGTCGATCGGGATCCGTTCGACCTCCTCGGAGTCACCCGCGTGCGGCCCGGCCCCGGTCACCACCGTGCCGACCGCGATCAGCAGGACGGACGAGGCGACCAGGAACCACACCAGCTGCTGCACGGCCTTGCCCACCAGCGGCCGCGGCGCCCCGTCGCCTTCGCGGGTGCGCTGCCACGTCAGCGTGGCGACGGCGATGAGCGCCGACGAGAGCAGGAAGTGCGCGGCGACCGTGTACGGATTCAGGCCCACCAGGACCACGATGCCGCCGAGCACCGCGTTGCCCATGACCACCCAGAACTGCGCCCAGCCCAGCCGGGTCAGGCCGCGCCGCCAGGGCTTCTGGGACCGCGCGGCGATGATCGCCCAGCCGACGGCCGCGCACAGCACGTACGTCAGCATGCGGTTGGTGAACTCGACGACCCCGTGGAATCCCATGGCCCGGGTCGTGGTCAGCGAGTCGTCGGTGCAGGTCGGCCACGTCGGGCAGCCGAGGCCCGAGCCGGTCAGGCGGACGGCACCGCCGGTGACCACGATCAGCACCGACATGGCGAGCGCGGCGAGCGCCGCCCGCTGTACCGTCCGGGGATCCGGGGTCCAGCGTTCGGCGATGAAGGCGAGCGGGTTGCGCAGGGCCGCTACGGCGTCGGCGCGGGTCAGATTTGGCACGTGCACCATCGTAGGCCGCCGCTTGTGCATGCTTTCACGAGGGTCCCGTCCCCGGCGTGGTCCCACCCGCCCCCGGGCCTACTCCCAGCGGAAGAACTTCCCGGCCGCGGCCAGACCCACGACCGCCCACACGGCGAGGATGCCCAGGTCGCCCCACGGCATCCCGGCGCCGTGCTGGAGCACGTCCCGCAGACCGTCCGAGAGCGCGGAGACGGGCAGCAGACCGAGGACGTGCTGCCCGGCCGAACCGAACTTGTCGAGCGGCACGATCACCCCGCCGCCGACGAGCAGCAGCAGGAAGACCAGATTGGCGGCGGCCAGTGTGGCCTCCGCCTTCAGGGTGCCCGCCATCAGCAGGCCGAGCCCCGAGAAGGCAGCCGTACCGACGATCAGCAGGAGCAGGACCGCGAGCGGGTTGCCGTGCGGGGACCAGCCCAGCGCGAAGGCGATCACCGTCAGCAGAATCACCTGGAGGATCTCCGTGACCAGGACGGATGCCGTCTTCGCCGTCATCAGCCCCCAGCGGGGCAGCGGGGAGGAGGCGAGCCGCTTCAGCACGCCGTAGCGGCGCTCGAAGCCGGTCGCGATGGCCTGCCCGGTGAACGCCGTCGACATCACGGCGAGGGCCAGGATGCCCGGGGCGAGGAAGTCGACCGCCTTGCCGGCGCCGGTGTCGACGATGTCCACGGAGCTGAAGAGCGCCAGCAGCAGGGTCGGGATCACGACCGTGAGCAGCAGCTGCTCGCCGTTGCGCAGCAGCATCTTCGTCTCCAGCGCCGCCTGGGCCGCGATCATGCGGGGGAGGGGCGCGGCTCCCGGCTTGGGGGTGTACGTACCGGTCGCGGTCGTCACGAGCGCAACTCCTTGCCTGTGAGCGCGAGGCTGTGTCTTTCCGGGGGGCAACCCCCGGACCCCCGGCCGGTCTTTGCGCGAGCCGGAATCATGAGCGCAACTCCTTGCCTGTGAGCGCGAGGCTGTGTCTTTCCGGGGGGCAACCCCCGGACCCCCGGCCGGTCTTTGCGCGAGCCGGAATCATGAGCGCAACTCCTTGCCTGTGAGCGCGAGGCTGTGTCTTTCCGGGGGGCAACCCCCGGACCCCCGGCCGGTCCTTGTGCGAGCCGGAATCATGAGCGCAGCTCCTTGCCGGTGAGCTCGAGAAAGACGTCTTCCAGGGTGTGCCGTTCCACCGAGATCCGGTCGGGCATCACCCCGTGCTGGGCGCACCACGAGGTCACTGTGGCCAGCAGCTGCGGGTCCACCTTGCCGACGACCCGGTAGCTGCCCGGGGTCAGCTCGGCGGCCGTGCAGTCGGCCGGGAGCGCCTTGAGCAGGGAGCCCACGTCGAGGCCGGGGCGGCCGGTGAAGCGCAGGGTGTTCTCGGCACCGCCCTTGCACAGCTCCTCCGGGGAGCCCTGGGCGATGACACGGCCGGCGTCGATGATCGCGACGTCGTCGGCGAGCTGCTCGGCCTCTTCCATGTAGTGGGTGGTGAGGATCACCGAGACGCCGTCGGCGCGCAGGTCCCGGACCAGGTCCCAGGTGGCGCGGCGGGCCTGCGGGTCGAGGCCGGCGGTCGGTTCGTCCAGGAACACCAGCTCGGGGCGGCCGACGACGGCCATGGCGAGCGCGAGCCGCTGCTGCTGGCCGCCGGACAGACGGCGGTAGCCGGTCCGGCCGCAGGAGCCGAGCCCGAGGCGTTCGACGAGCGCGTCCACGTCCAGCGGATCCGCGTGCAGCTTGGCGACATGGCGCAGCATCTCGTCCGCCCTGGCGCCGGAGTACACACCTCCGGACTGGAGCATCACGCCGATGCGCGGACGCAGCTCGGCGGACTGCCGTACCGGGTCGAGGCCCAGGACGCGCACCGTGCCGGAGTCCGGCTTCCGGTACCCCTCGCAGGTCTCGACCGTGGTCGTCTTCCCCGCCCCGTTGGGGCCGAGTACGGCGGTCACGCCCGCCTGGGCCACCAGGTCGAGGCCGTCCACCGCGGTCTTCGTGCCGTACCGCTGCACCAGGGCCTGGATCTCGATCAGCGGGTGCGGCGCGACGCGTCTCGTCGAGGGGCGGTGGTCGGGAGACGGGTGGGCGGGCTCACTGCGCATGGCTCCAGAGTCTAGGGAGAGGTCGTGCCGCTCAGGCGGGCGGGTGCGGGAAGTCCTCCTCACGGGGTCGGTGCACGGTCAGCCACCGCTCGGCGTAGGCCACCGCGTCGGCCACCGGGAACAGCCGTGCGCCGGCCGCGCCGACCCTGCCGCGTACGACGGGACGGTCCCGCTCGAAGTCGTGGCCGAGCTCGTCGAAGCGGTCCGAGGTGATCGACACCTCGATCACCGTCTCCCAGCCGCCGCCGGGTGCGGGCCGGCCCACCCGCACCAGCGGGGACGGTATGCGGTACTCGGCCAGATGGAAGCTGGTGCAGGCGTCGTAGCCCGCGCCGAGGAGCAGGACCCGGGCGCCCAGCCGCTCCAGCCGGGCCAGCGGGCTGCGCTCGCCCAGCCGGCAGTCGGGGGCATGAGCGTCGACGATCTCCGCGGCACGGGGCCCGAGCGCCGCGAAGGAGGTCTGCGGGTGCGCGCTGCGCAGGGCACCCGGCCAGGTACGGACGGTCTCCGGGATCACGCCGACCCCGCGCGACGGGGTGACCAGGGGGTCGTAGCCGGGCATCGTGGCCCGGATCCTGTCCCACCACTCCTCGGGCACCGGAGGACTGCCCCACACGGCCGGGTCCGACAGGCCGCCAGACTGGGTCGGCACGACGAGCGTGCCGGACGGACCGAGGGCGTCGAGGAGTCCCTGGACGACGGCGACGGCGCCTCCGTTGACCCAGCCGAGGGAACTCAGCGACGAATGGACGAGGAGAATCTCGCCCGTTTCGACACCCAGCAGACGCAGCTGTGCGGAGACCGTGTCGCGGGTGACAAGAGGGCCGGTCGGAGGGGGTGTGGACATGGTCAGGGAGTCTTCCCGACGGGCCTGTCGGGCGCCAGGGGTTTGCTTTCCGGACCGGCTCCGGATGATCGATCAGAAGATCATTTCCGCAGGTCACATTAGGTATGCCTAAGTGACGCAGGGCACCGTCGGGTGATCCGGACGGCGCTTGTCAGGCTCTGAAGAATTACGCAACAATGGCGTTGTGAAAAACGTCGGCGAGGCTCGGGAGACCCCGGTGGGTCCCCCGCAGGAGGAGTTCGCGACCGGGGAGCGCTCCACGCGCAACCGGGTCGCGCGGTCCATCCTGGATCACGGCCCGTCGACCGTCGCCGAGCTGGCCGGCCGACTGGGACTCACCCAGGCCGCCGTGCGACGGCATCTGGACGCCCTGGTCGCCGACGACGTCGTCGAGGCGCGGGAGCAGCGGGTGTACGGCGCGCGCACGCGGGGCCGCCCCGCCAAGGTCTTCGCGCTCACGGACTGCGGCCGGGACGCCTTCGACCAGTCGTACGACAAGCTCGCCGCGGACGCCCTGCGCTGGATCGCCGAGCAGGAGGGCGGGGCCGATGCGGTCGCCGCCTTCGCCCGCGCCCGGATCGCCGCCCAGGCCGGCGCGTACCGCAAGGCGATCGAGAGCGTCAGCCCCGACGAGCGCACCGAAGCGCTGGCCAAGGCCCTGAGCGTGGACGGGTACGCTGCTACGGCGCGTAGCGCACCGGTCGGCGAACAACTGTGCCAGCACCACTGCCCTGTCGCCCACGTGGCGGAACAGTTCCCGCAGCTGTGCGAGGCGGAGACGGAGATCTTCGCCGAGCTGCTGGGGACCCACGTCCAGCGACTGGCGACCATCGCGCACGGCGACGGCGTCTGCACGACGTTCATCCCCAAGAATTCCAAGACCAGCGACAACGCATCTGCAAGCACGGCCGGGAGGAACCCCGCATGACTCTCCCCACGGAGACTGCTCACCCCGAACTCGAGGGTCTGGGCACGTACGAATACGGTTGGGCCGACTCCGACGAGGCCGGCGCCTCTGCGAAGCGTGGTCTGAACGAGGACGTGGTCCGGGACATCTCGGGGAAGAAGTCCGAGCCGGAGTGGATGACCAAGCTCCGTCTCAAGGGCCTGCGCCTCTTCGAGAAGAAGCCCATGCCGAACTGGGGCTCGGACCTGTCGGGCATCGACTTCGACAACATCAAGTACTTCGTGCGCTCCACGGAGAAGCAGGCGGAGTCCTGGGAGGACCTGCCCGAGGACATCAAGAACACGTACGACAAGCTCGGCATCCCGGAGGCGGAGAAGCAGCGCCTCGTCGCGGGCGTCGCGGCCCAGTACGAGTCCGAGGTCGTCTACCACCAGATCCGTGAGGACCTGGAGGAGCAGGGCGTCATCTTCCTGGACACCGACACCGCGCTGAAGGAGCACCCGGAGCTCTTCAAGGAGTACTTCGGCACGGTCATCCCGGTCGGTGACAACAAGTTCGCGTCCCTGAACACCGCGGTGTGGTCCGGCGGCTCCTTCATCTACGTGCCGAAGGGCGTCCACGTCGAGATCCCGCTCCAGGCCTACTTCCGTATCAACACGGAGAACATGGGCCAGTTCGAGCGGACCCTGATCATCGTCGACGAGGGTGCCTACGTGCACTACGTCGAGGGCTGCACGGCCCCGATCTACAAGTCGGACTCGCTGCACTCCGCGGTCGTCGAGATCATCGTCAAGAAGAACGCCCGCTGCCGCTACACGACCATCCAGAACTGGTCGAACAACGTCTACAACCTGGTCACCAAGCGCGCCGTGGCCTACGAGGGCGCGACCATGGAGTGGATCGACGGCAACATCGGCTCCAAGGTGACGATGAAGTACCCGGCCGTCTACCTGATGGGCGAGCACGCCAAGGGCGAGACCCTCTCCATCGCCTTCGCGGGCGAGGGCCAGCACCAGGACGCCGGCTCCAAGATGGTCCACATGGCGCCGAACACCTCGTCCAACATCGTCTCCAAGTCGGTGGCGCGCGGTGGCGGCCGCACCTCGTACCGCGGTCTGGTCGAGATCGGTGAGGGCGCCCACGGCTCGAAGTCGAACGTGCTGTGCGACGCGCTGCTGGTCGACACCATCTCCCGCTCCGACACGTACCCGTACGTCGACGTCCGTGAGGACGACGTGTCCATGGGCCACGAGGCGACCGTCTCCAAGGTCTCCGAGGACCAGCTCTTCTACCTGATGAGCCGCGGTCTGACCGAGTTCGAGGCGATGGCGATGATCGTGCGCGGCTTCGTCGAGCCGATCGCCAAGGAACTGCCCATGGAGTACGCCCTCGAGCTCAACCGGCTGATCGAGCTGCAGATGGAAGGCGCGGTCGGCTGAGGCCCGCCCCATCGGTCAGCACACGTCTTACTCAGAAAGCGAGCACTACGACAGCCATGGCTGAGGCTCAGAACTCCCCCACTCTCGGCTCCGCTCGAGCGGGGGGACCCCCGCCGGTGGGCTCCACCACCGCCGGCCAGATCGCGGTCGCCGCCGAGTCGACCGTCGCCACCCGCATGAGCGCGCCGCCGTCCTTCGACGTGGCGGACTTCCCGGTCCCGCACGGCCGCGAGGAGGAGTGGCGGTTCACCCCGCTGGAGCGGCTGCGTGGTCTGCACGACGGCACCGCCGTCGCGACCGGCGAGGGCGTGAAGGTCGCCGTCGATGCCCCCGAGGGCGTCGTCGTCGAGACCGTCGGCCGCGACGACGCGCGGCTCGGCAGGGCGGGCACCCCGGTGGACCGCGTCGCGGCTCAGGCGTACTCCGCCTTCGAGCAGGCCGGCGTGGTCACCGTGCCCAAGGAGACGGTGCTCACCGAGCCGATCCGCATCGCCGTGCACGGCGAGGGCGGGGTCGCCTACGGTCACCAGGTGATCGAGCTGGGTGCCTTCGCCGAGGCCGTCGTCGTCATCGACCACACCGGTGACGCGGTGCTCGCCGCCAACGTCGACTACGTCTTGGGCGACGGCGCCAAGCTGACCGTCGTCTCCGTCCAGGACTGGGACGACAAGGCCGTGCACGTGGGCCAGCACAACGCGCTGATCGGCCGGGACGCCACCTTCAAGTCGTTCGTGGTCACCTTCGGCGGCGATCTCGTACGTCTGCACCCGCGCGTCGCCTACGCCGCCACCGGTGGCGAGGCCGAGCTGTTCGGTCTGTACTTCACCGACGCGGGCCAGCACCAGGAGCACCGCCTCCTCGTCGACCACAACACCCCGCACTGCAAGTCGAACGTCGCCTACAAGGGCGCGCTCCAGGGCGAGGCCGCGCACGCGGTCTGGATCGGCGACGTGCTCATCGAGGCCAAGGCCGAGGGCACGGACACCTACGAGATGAACCGCAACCTGGTCCTCACGGACGGCGCGCGCGTCGACTCGGTGCCGAACCTGGAGATCGAGACCGGCGAGATCGTCGGTGCCGGCCACGCCTCCGCCACCGGCCGCTTCGACGACGAGCAGCTCTTCTACCTGATGGCCCGCGGCATCCCGGAGCACGAGGCCCGCCGCCTCGTGGTCCGCGGCTTCTTCGCCGAGCTGGTCCAGCAGATCGGTGTCGCGGACATCGAGGAGCGCCTGCTCGCCAAGATCGAGGAGGAGCTGGAGGCTTCGGTCGCATGACGACCTTCGTACGCGCCTGTGGGCTGAGCGAGCTGGCGGAGGACACCCCGAAGCGGGTGGAACTCGACGGCACGCCGGTCTCGGTCGTGAAGACCGAGGGCGAGGTGTTCGCGATCAACGACATCTGCTCGCACGCGAACGTCTCCCTCTCCGAGGGAGAGGTGGAGGACTGCCAGATCGAGTGCTGGCTGCACGGCTCCGCCTTCGACCTTCGCACCGGCAAGCCGTCCGGCCTCCCCGCGACGCGCCCCGTCCCCGTATACCCCGTAAAGATCGAAGGGGACGACGTTCTCGTCTCCCTCACCCAGGAGTCCTGAGGCACCCATGGCAACGCTTGAAATCCGAGACCTGCACGTCACCGTCGAGGCCGACAACGCCACGAAGGAGATCCTCAAGGGCGTCGACCTCACCGTGAAGCAGGGCGAGACGCACGCCATCATGGGCCCCAACGGCTCGGGCAAGTCGACCCTCGCCTACTCGCTCGCGGGTCACCCGAAGTACACGATCACCGGCGGCACCGTCACCCTCGACGGCGAGGACGTCCTGGAGATGTCCGTCGACGAGCGCGCACGCGCGGGCCTGTTCCTGGCGATGCAGTACCCGGTCGAGGTCCCCGGCGTCTCGGTCTCCAACTTCCTGCGCACCTCCGCCACCGCCATCCGCGGCGAGGCCCCCAAGCTGCGTACCTGGGTGAAGGAGGTCAAGGAGACCATGGAGCGCCTCAGCATGGACCCGTCCTTCGCCGAGCGCAACGTCAACGAGGGCTTCTCCGGCGGTGAGAAGAAGCGCCACGAGATCCTCCAGCTCGAACTGCTCAAGCCGAAGGTCGCGATCCTCGACGAGACCGACTCCGGCCTGGACGTCGACGCCCTCCGCATCGTCTCCGAGGGCGTCAACCGCGTCCGCGAGACCGGCGAGGTCGGCACCCTGCTGATCACGCACTACACGCGCATCCTGCGCTACATCAAGCCCGACTACGTCCACGTCTTCTCCGGCGGCCGCATCGTCGAGTCCGGCGGCGCCGAGCTCGCCGACAAGCTGGAGAACGAGGGCTACGAGGCTTACACGAAGGGTGGCGCATCCGAGTGACACAGCTGCCGGGCCTCCTCGACACAGAGGCGATCCGCAAGGACTTCCCGATCCTGGACCGTCAGGTCCACGACGGTCAGAAGCTCGTGTACCTGGACAACGCGGCGACCTCGCAGAAGCCGCGCCAGGTGCTGGACGCCCTGAACGAGTACTACGAGCGCTACAACGCCAACGTCCATCGCGGTGTGCATGTGCTCGCCGAGGAGGCCACGGCGCTGTACGAGGGCGCGCGTGACAAGGTCGCGTCGTTCATCAACGCGCCGAGCCGCGACGAGGTGATCTTCACCAAGAACGCCTCCGAGTCGCTCAACCTCGTGGCGAACATGCTGGGCTGGGCCGACGAGCCCTACCGGGTGGACCACGAGACCGAGATCGTCATCACGGAGATGGAGCACCACTCCAACATCGTGCCGTGGCAGCTGCTGGCGCAGCGCACGGGCGCGAAGCTGAAGTGGTTCGGCCTCACGGACGACGGCCGGCTCGACCTGTCCAACATCGACGAGATCATCACGGAGAAGACGAAGATCGTCTCCTTCGTGCTGGTGTCGAACATCCTGGGCACGGTCAACCCGGTCGAGGCGATAGTCCGCCGTGCCCAGGAGGTCGGCGCACTGGTCTGCATCGATGCCTCCCAGGCGGCGCCCCACATGCCGCTGGACGTCCAGGCCCTGCAGGCCGACTTCGTGGCCTTCACCGGCCACAAGATGTGCGCCCCGACGGGCATCGGTGTCCTCTGGGGCCGCCAGGAGCTGCTGGAGGACCTGCCTCCGTTCCTCGGCGGCGGCGAGATGATCGAGACGGTGTCGATGCACTCCTCGACGTACGCCCCGGCGCCGCACAAGTTCGAGGCGGGCACCCCGCCGATCGCTCAGGCGGTCGGACTGGGCGCCGCGATCGACTATCTGCAGTCGATCGGCATGGACAAGATCCTCGCCCACGAGCACGCGCTCACCGAGTACGCGGTGCAGAAGCTCGCCGAGGTCCCGGAGCTGCGGATCATCGGCCCGGCAACGGCCGAGGAGCGCGGCGCGGCGATCTCCTTCACGCTGGGCGACATCCACCCGCACGACGTGGGCCAGGTCCTCGACGAGCAGGGCATCGCGGTCCGTGTCGGCCACCACTGCGCGCGACCCGTCTGCCTGCGCTACGGAATTCCTGCGACCACGCGAGCGTCGTTCTATCTGTACTCCACGCCGGCCGAGATCGACGCTCTGGTCGACGGTCTGGAGCACGTACGGAACTTCTTCGGCTGAGAGGCGTGTCGACACCGTGAAGCTGGACTCGATGTACCAGGAAGTCATCCTGGACCACTACAAGAACCCGCACGGGCGTGGTCTGAGGGATGGCGACGCCGAGGTGCACCACGTGAACCCGACGTGCGGCGACGAGATCACCCTCCGAGTGAAGTACGACGGCAAGACGATCCAGGACGTCTCGTACGAGGGCCAGGGCTGTTCCATCAGCCAGGCCTCGGCGTCCGTGCTGAACGAGCTGCTGGTCGGCAAGGAGCTGGCCGAAGCGCAGAAGATCCAGGAGACCTTCCTGGAGCTGATGCAGTCCAAGGGCCGGATCGAGCCCGACGACACGATGGAGGAGGTCCTGGAGGACGCGGTCGCGTTCGCCGGGGTCTCCAAGTACCCCGCCCGGGTCAAGTGCGCCCTCTTGAGCTGGATGGCGTGGAAGGACGCGACGGCCCAGGCGCTGGGCGGCGCCGACGCCGAAAGGAAGACGGCATGACTGACACCGTGGAGATGAAGCCGGCCTCGGAGGAGGAGCTCCGCGAGGCCCTGATGGACGTCGTCGACCCCGAGCTGGGCATCGACGTCGTCAACCTCGGCCTGATCTACGGCATCCACGTCGACGACGCCAACATCGCGACCGTCGACATGACCCTGACCTCGGCGGCCTGCCCGCTGACGGACGTCATCGAGGACCAGGCCAAGTCCGCCACGGACGGCCTGGTCAGCGAACTGCGCATCAACTGGGTCTGGATGCCCCCGTGGGGCCCCGACAAGATCACGGACGATGGCCGGGAGCAGCTTCGGGCGCTCGGGTTCAACGTCTGAGACATCGGCGTGCGGGAAGCGGCGGTACCTGACGGGTGCCGCCGCTTCCGTGTGTCCGGCCCCGTTGGGTCAGCCGAGCCCGTCCACCAGCAGGAACGCCGAGTCCGCCCGGTACAGGTCGGTGTTCCGGTAAGGGTCCAGTCTCAGCCGGAAGTTCTGGTGGCGCAGGAAGCGGCCGGGGTAGTTGACGGATTCCAGCATGGTCGCGCCGGTGAAGGCGGAGGTGCGGGGGCAGAAGGTGGCGTCCTGGCGGAACGGCGGGGAGCCGTCGTCGGGTTCGGCGCGCAGGAGGAAGTCGCGGTGGCGGAGGTAGTCGCCGTCGGCCGTGACGAAGGAGCGGCAGCGGGCGTCGGACAGGCCCTTGACCAGCTTGAAGGTGGCGGAGCGGCGGTCGGAGGGTGAGGCGACCGGGTCTAGCTTCACGTCGTCGCCGGTGACGTGCCAGTAGCGGTCGGGGTAGTTGAGGGAGCGGACTGACCGCCGGTCGGCGGAGGGCTTGGCGGAACTTCCGTGGTGCGCCGGGGACTTGGCGGGTCCGGGCTCCGAGTGGGCCGTGGGCGCGGGCGACGCGGTGGCGGACGGTGTCACCGAGGGCATGGCCGTCCTTCCCTTCGGGGGAGCGGCCGTACTCGCCCTGGGGGAACCGAAGGAGAGCAGGCCGGGTCCGTCGTCCGTGGGCGTGCCGGTCACGGACGAGGTGGCCTTCGGCTCGGAGCCCCGGTCGTTCACGGCTGTCGCCGCCACACAGGCCGCGACCGTGGCCACGGCCAGCGCACCGGCCAGCCAGAGTCTTCGGGTGCCGGGGGCCCGGGAGGTGTCCGGCGCCCAGCCGTGCTCCCAGGGCTGATGCTGCGGCGGGCGGGGGGTGTTGTCAGGCATGCGGAGTTCTCCACCGCCGCCGGGGCGGCGGCCGGGGTTGTGAGGGTGACGTGAGTGAAGCGTGAAGCAGAAGTGGTGCCGAGGGGCTGCACATTAGTGGAGCCGGGGGCTCGCCGCGGGGCGTTTCAGTGAGCGGTTTCTATGAAAATGAAACCTTCTTTTGTGTACGCTCGTACATAACGCTGTGTACGCTTGTACACATGGGATACCTGTTGCTCGCCGGCGCCATCGCCGCCGAGGTCGCCGCCACGACGGCGATGAAGTACAGCGAGGGGTTCAGCAGGCTCTGGCCCTCGCTCATGACGGCTCTGGGCTACCTCGTCTCCTTCGGGCTGCTCGCCCAGACCCTCAAGACCGTGTCGATCGGCACGGCGTACGCGATCTGGGCGGGGGTGGGCACCGCGACCATCGCCGTCATAGGCCTGCTGCTGTTCGGGGAGGGGCTGAGCGCGACCAAGGTCGCCGGGATCCTGCTGATCGTCGCGGGAGTGGTGGTCCTGAACCTGGGCGGGGCGCACTGATGCCCCGCCGGTACGACCCCGAGCGGCGGCAGCGGATCATCGACGCGGCGATTCGGGTCGTGGGGGAGAAGGGCATCGCCGGCCTGAGCCATCGCACGGTCGCGGCCGAGGCGGATGTGCCGCTCGGCTCCACGACCTACCACTTCGCCACCCTGGACGATCTCCTGGTGGCCGCCCTGTACCAGGCCAACGAGGGTTTCGCCCGGGTGCTCGGCGCCAGCGGGGTCCTGGACGACGCCGACGGCGACCTGGCGGCCGGCCTCGCCCGTGTCCTCGGCGAGTGGCTCGGCGGCGACCGGCCGGGCGTCGAGCTGGAGTACGAGCTGTATCTCGCGGCCCTCAGGCGCCCCGCCCTGCGCCCCGTCGCCGCCCAGTGGACGGAGGAGACGGCCGCGCGGCTGGCCGAGCGCACCGATCCGGTGACGGCGCGGGCCCTGCTCGCGCTGATGGACGGCATCTGTCTTCAGGTGCTGCTGACGGGCGGTTCGTACGACGAGGAGTACGCCCGCGCCGTGCTGGCTCGGGTGATCCGCTGAACCCGCGCCCGGCACATGAGACGCCGCCCGCACGGGTTCGCCCCCACGACCTCCCCCACGTTAGGTTTCCTACATGACCGACACTGCTTCTCGTACCACCGGCGCCGTCGCCGCCGGCCTTGCCACCATCGCCTCCGACGGCACCGTTCTCGACACCTGGTTCCCGGCCCCCGAACTCGTCGCCGAGCCCGGCCCCGCCGGCACCGGGCGGCTCTCCGCCGAGCAGGCCGCTCAGCAGCTCGGTGCCGGCGCCACCGCGGCCGTCGGTCCGGACGTCCGCCGGGGCGTCGAGGTGGTCGCGGTCCGTACGGTCATCGCCTCGCTCGACGACAAGCCGCTCGACGCGCACGACGTCTACCTGCGTCTGCACCTGCTCTCGCACCGCCTGGTCAAGCCGCACGGCCAGAACCTGGACGGCATCTTCGGGCACCTCGCCAACGTCGCCTGGACCTCGCTCGGCCCGGTCGCCGTGGACGACATCGAGAAGGTACGGCTGAACGCGCGCGCCGAGGGCCTGCACCTCCAGGTCACCTCGATCGACAAGTTCCCGCGCATGACGGACTACGTCGCCCCCAAGGGCGTCCGCATCGCCGACGCCGACCGGGTCCGGCTGGGTGCGCACCTGGCCGAGGGCACCACGGTCATGCACGAGGGCTTCGTCAACTTCAACGCGGGCACGCTCGGCACGTCCATGGTCGAGGGCCGTATCTCCGCGGGTGTCGTGGTCGGCAACGGCTCGGACATCGGCGGCGGCGCGTCCACCATGGGCACGCTGTCCGGTGGCGGCAACGTGATCATCTCCATCGGTGAGCGCTGCCTGATCGGCGCCGAGGCGGGTGTCGGCATCGCGCTCGGCGACGAGTGCGTGATCGAGGCCGGTCTGTACGTCACCGCGGGCACCCGGGTGACCATGCCCGACGGCCAGATCGTCAAGGCACGCGAGCTCAACGGTGCCTCCAACATCCTCTTCCGCCGCAACTCGGTCACCGGCGTCGTCGAGGCCCGTCCGAACAACGCGGTGTGGGGCGGTCTGAACGACATCCTGCACAGCCACAACTGACCATCGGCGGCCGTGACCTGCGGCCGCCCTGTCGGTCAACGTCCCGACCTGCTGCCGAGCCGGCGGCACCTGTCGGCGTTGGTCATCGTTGAGCGCCCTTCCACGGCCCCAGGACGGCCCGGGAGGGCGCTCGTGCGTGAGCACCGCATCAGGAGTTCGGTCCATGCCTGCCCGTGGTGCCGTAGCTGCCTGATGGAGGCCCTCGATCTCGCCGAGCCGGCCTTCCTCCTCTGCCTCGGCGATGCGGCCGAGGAGGTTGTCCCGGATCGCCGCGAGGCGGCTCCGCCGGGCGGGGTCGGGGCGGAGGAGGGAGCAGCGGGCGCAGGCGTGTACGTGGATGCGGGCGGTGCCGTAGGCGCGGGCGCACGTGCCTGCGGACGGTTTGCGGCGTTCGAAGTGGCCGGGGAGGTCCTCCCGTTCGGCGCCGGTGGGGGTGCGGTACTCCTCGGCCGGGCGCGGTGCTCGGCGGTGCGAGATGAACGCGCGGTGGGCCTCGATGGTCTCGGCGGGGTGGATGGCGTGGTGGCCCGTGGTGGCGTCGATGTCGGCGTGACCGGCGATGGCCCGGGCGATATGAGGCGGCGGGCCGGATCGGATGGCGTCCGTGATGACCATGCGGCGAAGTCGGGCGGGGCGAAGGCGAGGGGTTGGCCGGTTGAGTCGGTGAGGCCGATGAAGGCGAGGACCTTGCGGGGGCGGCGTTCGTGGGCCATGCGGGCTCACGCGTCGGGATCATCGAACTGGTCGAGAAGAAAGTCGACCGGTGTGCGGCTCGTGGCGGCGGATGTCCCCTCGTGGAGAAGCTGTTCCGTCCAGATGACCTTGCCGCGGGTCGTGTACCGCGTTCCCCACCGCTGGGCGAACTGCGCCACCAGAAACAGTCCCCGCCCGCCTTCGTCCGTGGTCGCCGCCCGCCGTAGGCGCGGTGAGGTGCCGCTGCCGTCCGACACCTCGCAGATCAGACAGCGTCCGTTCAGCAGCCGCACACCGACCGGCGGCGAGCCGTACCGGATCGCGTTCGTGACCAGCTCGCTGAGGATCAGTTCCGTGGCGAATCCGGCCTCCTCCAGTCCCCACTCCCGCAACGTCTCTCTGCACCGCGCCCGCACCGAGGGAACCACCGCCGGGTCCGACGGCACGTCCCACTCGGTCACGCGCGAGGGCGGGAACACCCGGGTACGTGCTGCCAGCAGGGCGATGTCGTCAAAGGAGTGCGACGGCTTCAGCGCGTCGATCACCGCCTGACACGTCTCCTCCGGAGTGCGGCGCCCGGAACCGCCCAATGCCTGGCGCAGCCGCTCCATGCCGATGTCGATGTCGTGGGTGCGGTCCTCCACCAGGCCGTCGGTGTACAGCACCAGTTGTGACCCTTCCGGCAAGGACAGCTCGGCGGTCTCGAAGGGGTAGCCGCCCAGACCGAGCGGCGCCGAAGCAGGGACGCCGGGACAGGTGACCGTCCCGTCCGGACGTACCACCACCGGTTCCGGGTGTCCCGCACGCGCCATCGAGCAGGCCCCCGCCACCGGGTCGTAGACCGCGTAGAGGCAGGTCGCTCCGGTCACCCCCTCCCCCTCGTGGCCCTCCGCGGCGTCGCCCGCGCGCTCGTCGTTGTCCATGCGGACGACGAGGTCGTCCAGGTTCCCGAGCACCTCGTCAACGGGGAGGTCCAGGGTGGAGAAGTTGTGCACCGCGGTGCGCAGCCGGCCCATCGTCGCCGCCGCATGGAGCCCGTGACCGACGACGTCACCCATGACCAGGGCCACCCGAGCGCCCGGAAGCGGGATGACGTCGAACCAGTCCCCGCCCACCCCCGCCTCCGCGGGCAGATACCGCCAGGCCACCTCCAGTGCGTCCTGATCCGGCTGTGCCCGCGGCAGCAGACTGCGCTGCAGCGTCACCGCCATCGCGTGCTCCCGGGTGAATCTCCGGGCATTGTCGATGGCCAGGGCCGCCCGCGCGGCCAGTTCCTCCGCGAAGAAGAGATCCTCCGGCTGGAAGGCCGGGGAATCCACCATCCGGTAGAAGTTCACCACGCCCAGCGGCACGCTCCGCGCCCGCAGCGGTACGACCACCAGCGAACGCAACCCGCACTCCAGGGCCTTCCGGGCACGTGCCGGATCCTGTTCCCGCCAGCCGTGTGCCTGCCGCAGGTCCGCCTCCAGCATGACCCGTCGCTCCTGCAGCGTCCGCATTTGCGGCGTCAGGCGCGAGAACGTGATCACTTCGCCCAGCGGATACACCGGGATCATCCACTGTTCACCGCCGATCGCCGCCCGGCGCAGATGCCGCCAGCCCTCCGCCGTCGGCTCCCATCCCCGCAGTACCGCGTCGAGCAGGTCCACCGTCACCAGGTCGGCGAACTGTGGCGCCGCAACGTCGGCCAGCTCCTGGGCCGTACGCCCGACCTCCAGCGTGGTGCCGATCCGCACCCCGGCCTCGTACAGGAGCTTCAGCCGCTCCCGCGCGACCTCGGCCCGCCCCGAGACCGCCGCCAGCTCCGTGGTGTCCCGCAGGGTCACCACGCTGCCTCCACGGCCGGCCTCCGGGTACGCCGGCCGTTTGTTCACCGCCAGCAGCCGGTCTCCCGCGAGATGCACCTCATCGGTGACCGCTTCCGGCGACGACAGCAGGCGAGTGATCGGTTCCGACAGTCCCAGCTCCCGCACCGGGCGCCCCTGCACGTCCGCCGGCAGTCCGAGCAGCCGCCTCGTCTCGTCATTGGCCAGCAGCAGTCGTCCGTCGGCGTCGGTGATCAGCACTCCTTCCCGCACCGCGTGCAGGACCGCGTCGTGGTGCTCGTACTGCTGCGCCAGCTCCGCCGGGGCCAGGCCGTGGGTCTGCCGATGGAGCCGCCGGGCCACCAGCGTCGTTCCCGTCGTGGCCAGCGCCAGCGCAGCCGCGCCGCTGCCCAGGATGATCGGCAGCTCCGGCATCCACAGTGCCGCCACGTTCTTGACCGTGATTCCGGCGGAGACCAGGCCGACCACCTTGCCGTGCGAGTCGGTCACCGGGACCACCGCCTGCACGGCCGTCCCTCTGCCCGTGGGCAGAGGCGGCCCGCCGGCCTGCTCGACGACGGTACGGCCCTTCAGCGCCGGTCCGATGGTGCCGACGAACTTCTTCCCGATCTCCCGCGGATAGGGATATGTGTAACGAATCCCCTGCGTGTTCAGGGCGACGACGAAGTCCACGCCCGCGCGTTTGCGTGCCTCCTCGGTCCGCGGCTGGAGCACCGCCGTCGGATCCGGGCTCTGCAGCGCCTCGGCCGTACCAGGGGCACTCGCGAACGCCTGGGCCGCGACCACCGACTCACGACGCCCCCGCTCCACCGCGTCACGCGCCGTCTGGAGCACCACGGCCGCCACCGCAGCCGCGACCAGCAGGACCACGATGACGACCTGGAGAAAGAACACTTGACCGGCCACACTGTGCGGGTCCAGCAGAGAAGCGCGTTGCCGCGAGCGCCCGATGAGCGGATGGCGTTCCAGGCTCCGAGGGCGCCCGGAAAATACCTCCATACACCCTTGATAACACCGCTGCGGGGAAGCCGACGCTGATCACGTGCGTCGCGCCGCCGCGTTCATGGCCCACCACAGGGTGTTCGGCGAGGGACAGGGGGCCCCGACCCGGCAGGAGCAAGGGCGTCGGCATTCGAGGCTCGCACCGAAGTGGCCGGCTGAAGTCGTGGGCCCACCGCCCCGACGACGTGTTCTGCCTTCATCCTCCGTGTGCTGCCTCTTGGGTAGAGGTCACGTTGCCCTGGAAGAGCCCGGAAGGACCGCCGGTGACCGCCTCGTTGCTGTTGGTCGACGCTCGAAGCCAACCGCTCCCCGGAATGGCTTCGACCGGTCGATCCGGCATCCGGCATCCGGCTCCTGCTTCCGTCGGCACACTTCTCGGCCGCGAGACCGGCATGCACGCCCTCCGCCGCTGCCACGCTTCCGTGCTCCTGGACGCAGGGGGCAGCATCAAGGCCCCGAGCGAGTGCCTCGGCCACCACGACCCGAGCTTCACCCTCCGCACGTACGCGCACTGATGCCGGACACTGAGGCCGGCACCCGGGCCGCCGTGGATCGGGTCTTTCGGAACCCGGATGACACCGATGACGGCCCCGATACGGCCCATGAGGCAACATGAGGCCGTGACCTGCACTTCTCTCGGAACAGCCACAACTGGCACGACCGGCACGGACGACCGACGGCGGCCGCGATCGCGGCCGCCGTCGCGTTCGAACGCCTCTGCGTCACAGGCCCAGGGAGATGGCCAGCCGGGTCAGCTCGGCGGTGGTGTTGATGTTGAGCTTGGCCCGGATGCGGCGCAGGTAGGCATCGACCGTGTGCTTGGAGAGTCCCATGAGGCGGGCCGCCTGCAGGTAGGTGCAGCCGGCGGCGATGTGCCGGAGCGTCTCGCGCTCGCGCGGAGCCAGCTCGGGGGCGGAGGTTTCGGCATGCGTCGCGGTGAGGGTGAGGCTCATGGGCTTTCCTTCGGCGGGTCGACTGGGCTGTCGCTGCTCGCGTCCTCGGAAGCAGTGGGCAAATGTCCGGTATCGGCCTTTCGCCCTCTTTCTTCGAGTTTGGGCCGGAGACGTCATGGCGCTGTCCGCCGACTGTCACAGGCGTGTCACGAGCCCGCCCGGCGCGTTTGCCAGGGCCGCGAAGTCCTCCTCGCACAGTCCGGTCCGCGGGTCGATGTGGTGCAGCAGCGCGGATCCGGGGTGGTGCGCCGCCACGTAGGCGGTGCCGGCCGGGCCCTGCTCGTCGTCCACCCGGGCGAAGGGGCGGCCCGCGGCGTACGTCACGAGCACCTCCGTCTTCGGTGGACGCCGTCCGGCCGCTCGGCGAACAGGCGGTCCCCGAAGTCGACGTAGGGCAGCTCGGGCAGCCCGACGACCGGTGCGATCCACCGGTTGGCTCCGGCCATCCACGTCGTCGCCCGGCACAGGTCGTAGCCGAGCGTGAGCAGCGCGGGGCCGTGGGAAGGGTTCAGCCCCGGACACGGAGAGGACGGCCGGGGCGTACGGACGCCCTGAGCGTCCTGTGGCCCCGGGGGCGGCGTTCCTGCGTTGCCGCGTACGGGTTGAGCGGGCCGTCGACGTCCAGAAAGAGCACGGGACGGGGCACGGGGGGCACCGTAGGGCGGCGAGGCCGTGCGGTCTCCGGAATTTTCTTGCGTCGGGCAGGCATAGCGGCGGGCCGTCCCGCACGTCACAAGGGATACAGGGCCCGGACAGCAGGTCGGCCCGGGGGAAGAGAAGGTGACGATGGATGCCCAAGCGCAGGAGAGTTTCCGGGAGTTCGTGGCCGGCCGGTCGTCGGCGCTGCTGAGGACGGCCGTCCTGCTGACCGGCGGGGACCGCCACGCGGCCGAGGATCTGTTGCAGAACGCGCTGGTCAAGGCGGCCGGGCGATGGCAGCGGATCGACGAGCCCGAGGCGTATGTCCGGCGGGTCCTGTACCGGCAGCAGATCAGCCGCTGGCGGCTGAAGTGGCGGCGGAAGGAGATCACCGTCGCCGAGCTGCCGGAGGCCGCCGCGGCCTCGGACGCCTCCGGCACCGCCGAGCTGCGGCTCGTGCTGCGGACCGCCCTGTCCCGGCTCACCGCGCGCCAGCGCACCGTGCTGGTGCTGCGCTATTTCGAGGACCTGCCCGAGGCCGATGTGGCCCGGATGCTGGGCTGCTCCGTCGGCACCGTGCGGTCCACCACCCACCGCTCACTGGCCCGGCTGCGCACGCTCGCGCCCGAGCTGGCCTCGCTCGGCCCGAACGACTCCGGCCACCGGCCGTCCCGTGACTACTCGCCCGTGGAGGTGCGTCCATGAACGTCGAGGAACTGGTACGCGACTCCCTGAAGGAGCTGGCCCAGGAGGCGCAGCCCGCGGCCGCGAACCTCGCCGACCGGGTGCTGGTGCTGCGCCGCAGGCGTCGTGCCCGCGGGATCGCCGTGGTCGCCGCGTCCGCCGCGGCCGTGGTCGCCGTCGCCGTGGGTGTGCCGCTGCTGGACGGCGGCGGGCACGACGTACGGCCCGCCACCGTCACCGACGGCCGGGTCGTGGCCCACGCCGATCAGTCGCCGCCGCGCGAGCTGATCGGTGCGGGGGACGCCGTCATGGCCGGCTACAGCACACAGGAGCGGGTGAAGCAGCCGAACAAGGACCAGATCACCACCCGGACCTACCGGCTGCTGGACCCCGACACCGGCACCTACAAGAAGGACGACCGCTGGTCCTTCGTGGCCGTCGCGCCGGGCGCGCGCACGGCCGCCGTGCTGGAGCGTCCGCTGCCCGCCGCCCGGGTGGGCCTGCTGGACCTGGCCAGCGGCGAGGTCAAGCGGTGGATCCCGGTGCCGCAGGGCGCCGGCGGGGCCTCCTTCTCGCCGGACGGGACCAAGCTGGTCGTCACCACCTACGCCAAGAATCCCGACCGCCGCTACTGGAGCGCCAGGATTCCGGAGAACGACACGGTGCAGCCGCAGACCGTGCCCAGCCGGACCGGGTTCACCCTGATCGACGTCTCCTCGGGTGAGGGGCAGTGGCACAAGCTGCCCTTCTGGAAGGGCAAGTATGGGATGGCGTTCAACGCACGCACGGATCTGGAGTTCAGTCACGACGGGAAGTACCTCTGGGAGCCCCTGTCCATGAACCCGGGCAGCCAGTACCACGCCTTCGACGGCACCGATGTGAAGACGCCGGCCGCGGAGAAGCACGTGGATCCATGGGTCGAGGCCGGTCTCTCGCCCGACGGGAGGCTCGTGGCGGGCGGCTTCGCCGGGACGAACAAGAAGATCGCCTCCGCCATCGGCGACCCGGTCACCGGCAAGCTCATCACCAAGGTGCCCGGTCAGCAGCTGCTCGCCTGGGCGGACGGCAAGCGGCTGATCGCCTGGGGCATCGGCGGTGACGGCAACGAGTTCCACCAGCGGCTGGTCCTCGTCGCCGTCGGCAGCGCCAAGGTGCAGCCGCTCAGTGGCTTCCGCTCGCCGAAGGACGACACCGGCGGACGCTGGGAGCCCCTGTTCACGACCCGCTGACCAGCTCCTCGTACCGGGCCAGCAGCCCGTCGGCCGTCTCCCGGCCGGCGGGCAGCAGCGGTGCCCGCACCGGGCCCGCGGGCAGGCCGAGTTCCCCGAGGAGCGCCTTGGCGGTGACTGTGCCGGGCAGGCCCGCGCCCATCATCGCCTCGATCAACGGCGTGGCCCGCAGCTGGAGTTCGGCCGCCCGGGCGGTGTCACCCGCGTCGAAGGCGTCGAGAACGGCGGCGATCCGGTCCGGGACGGCGTTCGCGACCGTGCTCACGCAGCCCGCCGCGCCCACCGCGTACAGCGCGAGGACATGCTCGTCGCAGCCCGCGTAGTAGGCCAGCTCCGTGTGCGCCAGCACCTTCTGGGTGCCGAGGAAGTCGTACGAGCAGTCCTTGACCGCCACGATCCGCGGGTGGCCGGCGAGGCGGATCATCGTCTCCGGCTCGATCCGGGTACCGGTGCGGCCGGGGATGTCGTAGAGCATCACCGGCAGGCCGCTCGCGTCGGCGACCTGGCGGAAGTGCGCCTCCACCGACGCCTGCGGCGGCCTGCTGTAGTACGGCGTCACCACCAGCACCCCGTCGGCGCCCGCCTTCTCGGCCGCGAGGGCCAGCTCGGTCGTGTGCCGGGTGTCGGCGGTGCCGACCCCGGCCACCAGCGAGACGCCCTCGCCGACCGCCTCCCGGACGGCCGTGATCAGGTCCGCCTTCTCCGCGTCGGTGGTGGTCGGGGACTCGCCCGTGGTGCCGTTCAGTACCAGGCCGTCGCAGCCCTCGGCCACCAGTCGGCCGGCCAGTCGCCGGGCTCCCTCCAGGTCGAGGGCGCCCGCCTCGGTGAAGGGGGTGATCATGGCGCAGAGCGTGCGGCCGAAGGGCTGGCGTCGGTTCGTCATGGGAGTAGTCTCGGCAAGGCAAAGATGAAGCTCTACTTAAATCTCCTACGAGGTATTGCTAAGTACTTCTGATGAATTGGATGGACGGCCGAAGACCCTATGTCCAACTCGGCCCTTCGTGGGTCACTATGGGCCCGGACGGTCATCGACGTCGGTCATGGGAGGCACCATGAAGCTCGGCAAGGCACTGGCCACGGGGGTCGCCGAGGAGCGGCCGCTCGTCCACGAGGAGGAGCCGCGGCTCCCCGAGGAGATCACTCTCAGCGCACCGGCCGAGCCGGCCCGCGAAGAGGTACCGGCGGCCCGATGAGGCTGCGGCTCCCGGCGGAACGCCCGACGGAGCCGCCGACCGGATACAAGATCGCCCGCCCGGTGCTGTCCCACGACGGCACCCGGGCCGGGTTCACCGGTGTGTCACTGGGTGGCGCGCTGCCGTACGGCGTGCTCGACGACGCGGCCTGCGTCTACGGGCGCAGGCATCGCCCGCCCGCGCGCCTGTGCGACTGCGGCTTCCACTGCGTGCACGACCGTACGGCCGCCGAGGCCCTGCTGTGCGCGCCGGAGCACCGCGCCGCGGTGCTGCTCGAAGTCTCGGTGCTCGGCGCCTACATCCGCTTCGAGCGGGGATTCCGCTACGCCCGGCAGCGGGTGCGCACGGCGACCGCCGGTCCGTGCGCCTGCGGCGCCGCCGCGGTCGCGCTCGCCGACGCCGACCGGGGCAGACCCGGCTGGCGGGCCCTCGCCCCTGCCTGCGCGGGCTGTGCGCGGGGACGTACGTCCGTCTCGCTCGCCGGTTTCGCCCGGCTGGCCGGGGAGGGGCTGCGGGTGGTCGCGGGCGGCGGCCTGGCGGTCTCGTCCGTCGGGGCGACGGCCGGCGAGGCGGCAGGGGCGACGGCCGGCGGGGAGCCTGGCGTACCCGAACTCGTGGCGGAGGCGGCCCTGTTGCAGGCCCGGCTCGACTGGTTCCAGACCCAGCTCGCGCGGCTCGGGGAACGCGGGGCCGGGGGAGCGGAGAAGGGCTGAGAGCCTTCGGCCGGGGTACCCGGAGTTCCGTACGAGAGGAGGCGGAACACCGTGAACGTGACCCGGCGTGCCCGGCCGCGCCGCACCGTCCCGCCCGCCCCTGAGCAGACGCTCGGCAGCGTCCGGGCGGACGTCGACGTGATCAGGGAAGGGACACACCGATGACGCACAGGATCCCGCACGGCTCGGGCGCCAAGGGCCCCGACGAGCTGCGGCACCAGATGGAGCACACCAAGGGCCAACTGGGCGATGCTGTCGCCCACTTGATGGACAAGACCGATGTGACGGGCCGGGCCCTGGCCCGGGCCGCCGACCTTCGGGACAAGGCGGGCGCGATGACCGTCCAGCTGCGCTCGAGCGCCGCCCAGGCCGGGCATGCCGTGCACGACAAGGCGGCCGGTACCGGGCACGCCGTGCACGAAAGGGCGGCCAGGGCCGGGCACGCGATGCAGGGCCGGGCGGCGCAGGCCGGACATGTCGTACAGGACCGGGCGGCCCAGGCCGGACATGCCGTACAGGGCCGGGCGAGCCGGGCGGGCCACGCCGTACAGGACCGGGCGGGGCGCGCCGGACACGCCGGGGAGGGCACCGTCCCGCAGCCCCTGCGCGGCGCGCTGCGCGCGGGCATGCGCCATCCGGGGCCGATCCTGGCCGTGGGTGTGCTGGGGGCGGCCGCGGTCGCGGCGGGCATCGCCTGGCGCAGGCAGCGCCGCCACTGACCGCAGGCGCCACCTGTCCGGGGTCCGCGCCACCCTCTCACCGAAAACTCGGCCCGTCTGGACAAAAAAAGTTTTCGGTGCGAGGGTGGACGCATGCTGGACGTGACCGTGATCGAGGACCCCGAGGCGGCGGCCGTATCGCTCGACCCGATACGCGCCAGGCTGCTCGCCGAGCTGGCCGCCGGACCCGCGTCGGCGGCGATGCTGGCCGGCAAGGTCGGACTGCCCCGTCAGAAGGTGAACTACCACCTCAAGACACTGGAGCGGCACGGCCTGGTCGAGCTGGCCGGTGAGCGCCGCAAGGGCAATGTCACCGAGCGGCTGATGCGTGCGACCGCAGCGTCGTACGTCATCTCGCCGGCCGCCCTCGCCCCCGTGCAGCCGGACCCGGACCGGTTCCGGGACCAGCTGTCCGCGCGCTGGCTGCTCGCGCTCGGCGCTCGCCTGGTGCGGGACGTCGGTGCGCTGATCACCGGTGCCACCAAGGCCCGCAAGCGGCTGGCGACCTACGCCCTGGACGGCGAGGTCCGCTTCGCCTCCGCCGCCGACCGCGCGGCCTTCGTGCAGGAGCTGACGGCGGGCGTGAGCGCCCTGATCCGCAAGTACGACGCCCCCGACGCCGAGGGCGGCCGTGACCACCGGATCGTCGTCGCCCTCCATCCCACGGTCAAGGACCAGCCCGCCCCCGAACCGGATCAGTAGTCAGCAGGAGCCACGCCATGTCCAAGGAATTCGAGATCGCCCGCGAGTTCGAGGTCGACGTCCCGCCCGAGAAGGTGTGGGAGGCGATCACCACCGGAAGCGGTGGATACCTGTGGCCGATGGACCCGCCCGAGCCCCGGGTGGGCGGCGCGGGACCCTTCGGGTCCACCGTCACCGCCTGGGATCCGCCCCACCACTACACCAATCGCAGCGAGGACGTCGGCTTCCCGATCCAGTCGGTCAACCAGCTCGACTACACGATCGAGCCCCGCGACGAGGGCCGCCGCGCGTGGGTGCGCTATGTGCACAGCGGCATCTTCACCGACGACTGGGACAACCAGTACGACGGCGCGGCCAAGCACACCGACTTCTACCTGCACACCCTGCGCGAGTACCTCACGCACTTCGCGCCCCGCCCGGTCACCTTCGCACAGCTGCAGGGCCCCGGGGCCTCGCAGTCGCCGGAGGCGCTCGCCGCCGTGGGTCGCGCCCTCGGCCTGCCGGACGGCGTGGCCGAGGGCGCGAAGGTGAGCGCCCAGGGGCCCGGCGGGCGGACCCTGGACGCGGTGGTCGACTACCGCAACCCGTACTTCATCGGACTGCGCACCGACGATGCCCTCATCCGCGTCTTCGGGCGGGGCCACTGGGGCGCCCCGGTCGGCATCAGCGTGCACGACTTCGCGCCGGACGCCGACGCCCGGGCGAACGAGAGCGCCTGGCAGGACTGGCTGAACGGCGTGTTCAGCCAGTCCTGAGCGGGAGTTACGGGCGGAACCGCAGCACCTGCGGGTCGTGGTCGCTGATCTGGTCGTTGAACTCCGAGTTGACGTGCACGCTGTCGTACTGGAAGTCGCAGCCGCGGCGGATCGCCGGGCTGACCAGGATCTGGTCCAGGACCTGCTGGTTGCCCTGGTAGTCGTAGGTGTAACGCTCGCTCTTCGGCAGCGACTTGATCGCCGACCACAGCTCGCCGTCACCCTCGAGGATCTTCACCGTGCCGGAGAACTCGAAGTCGTTCATGTCGCCGAGCGCGATGACGTTCGCGTTCTTCTGCACGGACAGGATGTCCTTGACGAACGCGTTCACCAGGGTCGCCTGCGCGTGGCGCTGGACCTCCGAGCTGCGCACCGGGGGCTGGTACTGCGCGGTCAGCCCCTGGTCGCCGCCCTTGGAGTTGAGGTGGTTGGCGACCACGAACACGGTCTTGCCGCGGAAGACGAACTCTCCGGCCAGCGGCTTGCGGCTGTTCGCCCAGGCCGCGTCGGCCGGGGCGATCCGGCCCGGAGAGGCCGTCAGCTGCGCCTTGCCGTGCACCTTGGTGACGCCGACGGCGGTGGTGGAGTCGCCGCCCGCGCGGTCCACGAAGGACACCCGCTGCGGGTTGAACAGGAACACCTGGCGGATGTTGCCGCCGGGCTCGCCGCCGTCCTGGTCGTTGACCGGGTTGATCGAGCGCCAGTCGTACTTCGGGCCGCCCGCCGCGACGATCGCGTCGATCAGCTTGTTCACGGTCTCGTTCGCGTCGACCGTGCCGTCGTCCTTGGCGCCGTTGTTGTCCTGGATCTCTTCCAGGGACACGATGTCGGGCGACTGCAGGTTGTTCACGATCGCGGCGGCGTGCTGGTCGAAGGTGGCGTCCGTCGGGTCGAGGTTCTCGACGTTGTAGGTCGCCACCGCCAGCTCGCCGCGCGACTGCTTGCGCGTGGTCTCCCGCTGCAGCCCGCCGCTCTTCAGCGTGCCGAGCTTGCTCGCGACCAGGGTGTAGCCGCCGAACTGGTTGAAGTCCAGCGGGCCGGCGGTGGTGCCCTCCAGGGTGTCGCCGACGTTCGCCTTCGGGAAGTCGGCGGTCGAGCCCAGGGACTGGATCTGCAGCCGGCCGGTGTTCTGGGACTCGTAGGAGCCGTAGATCGTGCCGCCCCGGTGGGTGCGGTGCTCGCGCGGCTTCACCGTCACCCACAGCTCGCTGTACGGGTCGGTGGCGGTGACCACGCGGGTGTCGGCGACCTGGACGTTCATGCCCTCCAGGGACTCGTAGTAGTCCAGGGCGTACTTCGACGGGTCCAGCGCAAGGCCGTTGACGGAGCCGCTCGCGGCCGTGTCGCCCGCCGGGGTGTACCGGCTCGGCACCGACCGGGCGTCGATCACCGTCGGGGCGGGGACCGCGTTGCCCGTGGAGACGGTCGTGATCGTCGGCTTCGTGATCTCCGTCAGCGACTGGTTGCCGGAGGAGGCGCCGCCCGGGACGTACTCGGAGACCGTGCCGGTCACCGTGACCGAGTCGCCGACGGCGGCCTTCGGCGTGGAGCTGGTGAAGACGAAAACGCCCTCGCTGGTCGCCGGGTTGTCGTCCGGCGTCGCGTCCTGGAGCCAGAAGCCCTTGGAGGAGCCGTAGGTACGCGTGGCCGTGACGACGCCGGGCACGTCCGTGACCTTCTGGCCCGCCAGCGGCGATATTCGGGTCGTGCCCTGGATGTCGTGAATGCGCACCGCGTCGGCGTGCGCGGGCGAGGTGAGGGCGACGGTCGACGCCGCGGAACAGACGGCGGCGACGGTGAGCGCGGCGAGGCGCGCGGAAGACCTGCTCGGCAAGGGGATCCCTCCGTGGGGCGTATGTGAGCGCCGGGACGAGGCTGTAACGGGAGCGTGCAGGGCACGTAGCCCTGTGTGACACGCGTAGAGCAGAGTGAACAGTTGTCCCCCCAACTTCTACGCGCGTCAATCTCGTGCCTGCGCACCGGAGTTGTCAAGGTTTCGGCCATGTACGACCCCCGGCGGGGAGATGAACCGGGTGGCATGGGTGGAAATCCGTCTAGGCTGAGCGGCTGAGTCCTTTCACGGCCCGAGGAGAACCAGCCGATGTCAGACAGCTCCCCCTTGCCGCCCGTACGGCTGCACTCCGAAGCGGAGCTGGCGCGCGCCGCGCTGTCCACGCCGTTGCTCTCCCGCGCCGCCCGCCTCGCCCGGTGGGCCGGACCCGACACCCGCGTCGACGCCGGTGGCGGCCTGGCCGAGGAACAGCTTCCGGCCGCCGCCGAGCTGCTCGGCCTCGACGGCGACGACGCCGCCGCCTACGCCAGCGAGGCCTGGCGGGTGGCGGTGGACGCCGGACTGGTCGAGATCGTGGACGAGGAGGCCGGGACCGTCGCCGCCGGGGAGGAACTGGCGGTGCTCACCGGCGGCTCACCGCACGACGTGCTGTCGGTGTGGCTGGCCGCCCTGGAGACCGTCGTCGCGGACGCGGGCGTGCCCGACCTGGACGGTCTGGTCGACGCGATGGACGAGGGCGGCGAGGTCGATTTCTCGTCACTCGACTGGGACCCGGAGGCCGAGGCGGAGTTCCTCGACGGAGTGCTCGGCAACCTCTATCTGCTGACCGTCAGTGAGGACGGCGCGGGCGAAGGCACGGTGCCGCTGCCCGCCCTCGCCGCCTCGATGATCGTCCCCGGCGACATGGGCGAGCCCACCAACGACGTCCTCGAACAGGTGTCCGACGCGATGATGCGCCTCGACGACCAGTTCCGGATGCTGGAACCGATCGGTCTGGTCGAGTACCAGCCGGTGGACGAGGCCCTGATGGCCGATGCGGACGAAGAACCGTCGGCACCGGTGGACGACACCGACGTCTCCCGCTACGGCATGGTCCGGCTGACCCCGCTCGGCGTGTACGGGCTGCGGGCGCGGCTGCTGGAGGCCGGCTTCGAGGCCCCCTCGGTCGGCGAACTCGCCGACAAGGGCGCGGACGTGCTGCTCGACGGCACCGCGCGCTTCGGCCAGTCCGCCGCGCAGGCCGAGACCGAGCAGTGGCTCGCCCGGCGTGACCCCCTCGACGCGGCACACGAGCTGCTGGCGGCCGCGCGGGGCGCGGACACGGGCGCGCCGCTGCGCAGGCTGCGCTGTCAGCAGGCCCTGTCCCTGGTCGGCCCGCAGGCCGAGCCGGCGCTGCGGGACGTCCTCGGCGATCCCGAACTGGGCGGGCTCGCCCGGGTGTGGCTGAGCGAGCGGGGCGCCTCCGGCGTGCCCGCGCCCTCGCAGGAGCTGGTGTTCTGGCTGACCATCGACACGGTGGCCGCGCAGCTCCAGGCCGAGGGGAACTCCGAGGAACTGCAGGCGCTGGTGGAGGGGCTGGCCGAGCAGCACAGCGGGTTCTTCGCGGCGGCGTGGCGGGTCGAGCATCCCGCCACCGCGGATGTGCTGGAGGCGATGGGGCGGCTGCACCCGGACAAGAAGGTGGCGAAAGAGGCGAGGAAGGCCGCCTTCAAGGCCCGGTCGCAGCACGGGGGTTGAGCGGCACCGGGGGGCGCTCCCGGTCCGTCGCGCCGGGCGCCGTCGCGCCGGGAGAGCGAGCCGGGAGTGAGCGTAGGCACGGCTGGTGCTTTTGGTGGCCATGGGCCGATGCATACGGATTCATGGAACAGGGGACTCTGAAGTAGCCCCGTGTTCAACTCCCGTTCAAAAGTGGGCGGGAGCGTGTGCGCCGAACCGAGGCCCCCACCCTCCACGGCACGCCGACCGTCACAGGAGACACCATGTCGCTCACCCGCAGGGACTTCGCCAGAAAATCCGCGATCACCGGCGCGGGGGTCGCGCTGGCGGGCAGCGTCGGCGCCCTCGCCAGCGCACCCAACGCCCTCGCCGCCACGGACGACATCGCGAGCGCGGACGGCGAGTCGGCCCACGGGCACCACGGGCACCACGGAGTCGGCTACGGCCCGCTGCTCTCCGACCCGAACGGCATCCTCGCGCTGCCCGAGGGCTTCAACTACCGGGTCATCACCTACAGCGGGAAGACCAAGCTGGAGTCGGGCGAGTTCACCCCGTCCAACCACGACGGCACCGCCACCTTCGACGGCCCGCGGGGCACCACGCTCCTCGTCAACAACCACGAGCTGGCCGGCGCCCGGGCCACCTGGCCGCACCCGGTGCCGCTCACCGAGGGCCTCGTCTACGACCCGGCGGCGGCCGGCGGCTGCACCGTGGTCGAGGTCCGCCGCGGCGGCGAGGTCGCCGAGTGGGTGGGCATCGCCGGCACCGCCACCAACTGCGCGGGCGGCAGCACCCCGTGGGGCACCTGGCTGACCTGCGAGGAGACCGAGGACAAGGCCGGCAAGAATGGCTTCACCAAGGACCACGGCTATGTGTTCGAGGTCGACCCGGAGGACCGCCGGGCCAACCGCGACCCGAAGCCCGTCAAGGCGCTGGGCCGCTACGCCCACGAGGCCGTCGTCGTCGACCCCAAGCGCGGCCACCTCTTCCTCACCGAGGACGCGGCGGGCCCCAACGGCCTGCTCTACCGCTGGACCCCGCCGGCCGGCTTCCACCACGGCCGCCGCAAGCTGCGCACCCTCGCCGACGACGCGGGCGTCCTCCAGGCCGCCAAGTGCTTCGACTCCGGCGGCAAGTTCGTGGACGACCTGTCCCGGGCCACCAAGATCGGCACCGTGTACGGCGTCGACTGGGTCGACGTTCCCGACCGTGACGCCAAGACCGTATCCGTGCGCAAGCAGTTCACCACCGGCCAGGTCACCCGCGCCCGCAAGCTCGAGGGCATGTGGTGGGGCGACGGCGGCGTCTACATCGTCTCCTCCTTCGCCCGCGAGGAGAGCCCGGTCCAGCACGACGGCCAGGTCTGGTTCTACGACCCGAAGCGCCGCACGCTGACCCTCAAGGTCCTCCTCGGTGTCAACCCCGACCCGACCAAGGACGGCGCCTTCGACGGCCCCGACAACATCACCGTCTCCCCTTACGGTGGCCTGGTCATCGCCGAGGACGGCGAGGGTGTCCAGCACCTGTTCGGCGCCACCGAGAGCGGCCGCACCTACCCGATCGCCCGCAACGAGCTGAACATCGGCACCGAAGAGGAGCCCGAGTACAGCGAATTCACCGGCGTCACCTTCTCGCCCGACGGAAAGACCCTGTTCGCCAACATCCAGACCCCCGGCATCATGCTCGCCATCACGGGGCCCTGGAAGCGGCAGAAGTGCAACTGACCGTCGCGCGGTAATTAATTCGCTCGCTCGTCCCGCGGTGCCTCTCCTAGAGTGATCCTCGTCCAGGTGCGACAGGCAGGACCTACTTCCACTCTTAATGGGGAGGCCGCGGGTTCGAGTCCCGCCACCGGCTCAACGGGCCGGTGTAGCTCAGGGGTTAGAGCACCACACGTCGGTTCCGCCGACCTCGATCTCTGGACACCGAAAACTTCATGCACCTCCCGGTGCGCAGGCTGCGGTTACTTCTTTTGCAAAGAGAATCCAGAACCGCCGCCGACCTGATCTCGGGAGGCGCAGCAGATGGTGGGTGTCCGGTGCGCAGGCAGCGGATACTTCTTGGGACAGCAGGTCGCGGGATTCGACGCCCGTCAGCACCCGAGGGGTGCTGTAGCTCAGTGGTAGAGCGGCTGTTTGTCTCCGCCGCCGACTCCTGATCTCGGACACGTGCCAGTTGCTGCGCCTCCCTCCGAAATGCAAACGAATTCGGGGGAATTCACCATGGCGCGATTCAACCTGCGTGCCGCCCGCGCGCGGCCGGCCTCGGCGGTCACCTCGACGGGCCGCATCCTGCGGACCTACGAGGGCGGCCGGGGCCAGGAGCGCGACCCGCGCTCGGAGCTGTTCCTGCTGGCCGTCTCCAACTTCGTCTCGCAGAAGACCTTCTACGAGAGCGGCGCCGACCGCGACGAGCGGTTCACCCGCCTCGTCCGCGACCTCGCCGTCAGCGACCCGGACTGGACGGCCGGCCTGCTCGGCTGGCTGCGCGGCGAGGGCAACATGCGGACGGCCTCCCTCGTGGGCGCCGCCGAGTACGTGCACGCCCGGCTGACCGCCGGTGCGACCGACGGCCCCTCGAACCGGCAGGTCGTGGACTCCGTACTGCAGCGCCCGGACGAGCCCGGCGAGCTGCTCGCCTACTGGACGGCGACCTACGGCCGGGCCCTCCCCAAGCCCGTCAAGCGCGGTGTCGCCGACGCCGTACGACGCCTCTATCACGCCAGGTCGCTGCTCAAGTACGACACCGCGTCCAAGGGCTACCGCTTCGGCGACATCCTCAACCTCGTGCACGCGGCGCCGGACCCGGACAAGCCGTGGCAGGGCGAGCTGTTCCGGTACGCCCTCGACCGGCGGCACAACCCGGACACCGCCGTGCCGCCCGCCGCGCTCCCCGTGCTCACCGCGCGCCGCGAGCTGATGGCGCTGCCCGTCGAGCAGCGGCGGGCCGTCGTCACCGCACCCGGTGGTGCCGGGCGGATGGCGGCGGCCGGCATCACCTGGGAGGCGCTGGCCGGCTGGCTGCAGGGCCCGATGGACAAGGCGGCCTGGGAGGCCGTGATCCCGTCCATGGGCGCGATGGCGCTGGTCCGCAACCTGCGGAACTTCGACGAGGCGGGGGTCTCGGACCAGGTCGCCGCCGAGGTCGCGGCGAAGATCAGCGACCCGGAGCAGGTGGCGCGCTCGCGGCAGTTCCCCTTCCGCTACCTGTCGGCGTACCGGCATGCGCCGTCGCTGCGCTGGTCCTACCCGCTGGAGCAGGCGCTCGGCCACTCGCTGGCCAACGTGCCCGCGCTGCCGGGCCGGACCCTGGTGCTGGTCGACCGTTCGGGCTCGATGTTCTGGTCGCAGGTGTCCGACCGCGCCCAGCTCACCCGGGCCGACGCGGCGGCGGTCTTCGGCACGGCGCTCGCGCTGCGGGCGGCCGACGCCGACCTGGTCGAGTTCGGCTCGACCAGCGCCGAGGTGAAGTTCCGCAAGGGCGAGTCGGTGCTGAAGATCCTGGAGCGCTTCGGCAACCTGGGCGGCACCGACACCACCGAGGCGGTGCGCCGGCACTACCGGAAGCACGACCGGGTGCTGATCGTCACCGACGAGCAGTACGCCCCGCATCGGCACGGCGACCCGACCGAGCAGATCCCGGACCGCATCCCGGTCTACACCTGGAACCTGGAGGGCTACCGGGCGGGCCACGGCCCGTCGGGATCCGGGAACAGGCACACCTTCGGCGGTCTCTCGGACTCGGCTTTCCGGATGGTGCCGCTGCTGGAGCAGGCAAGGAACGCCGACTGGCCGTGGGAGGCCTGAACCGCGGCAGGCGCGGCCGGCCCTGATCGTGGCCCGCACTTCTACGGGGGGTGCGGGCCACACCCTTGTCTGCCGGGCAACTGATATCTAACATTTTAGTTTGTGAAAAGCCTGCGAGCCGTGCCCCGCACCCTGCTCCGGGACCGCGCCTGCGCGGCGATCCGGGACGCCATCGTGGCCGGGGAGATCGAGCCCGGCGCGGTGGTGCGGGACGCCGACCTCGCCGAGAGTCTGGGGCTCTCCCGGGCGCCGGTGCGGGAGGCCTTTGCGCGGCTCGTGGACGAGGGACTGCTGGAGAGCAAGCCGCAGAGTCACACCCGGGTCACCCCGCTGGTCGCCGCCGATGTACGGGACGCGGCGGCCGTGGTCGGTGCCATGCACGAGCTGGCCACCCGGGCTGCCGTACCCCGGCTGCGGGCGGCGGACCTCGACGCGATGCGCGCGGCCAACGACCGGTTCGCCGGTGCCGTACGGGCGGGTGACGTGGATGAGGCCCTGCGTGCCGACGACGAACTGCACGACGTCCTGGTCCGGGTGAGCGGCAACCGGGCGGCCGCAGCGACCGTGGCCCGATACACCCCGCTCATCCGCCGCCTGGAACGGCGGCGCTTCGGCGAGGGGGGCTCGTGCCGCTCGGCCGGGCTGCACGAGCGGCTGATCGAGGCCTGCGCCGACGGTGACGTGGTCGGCGCGGTCCGGGTCACGGCCGGCATCTGGCGCACGCTCGCAGACCTCGCCGACCCCGACTGATTTCGCCCGACCCAGGAGGTCCCGTGTCCCTGTCTTCCTTCGAGCGATACCCCCTCCTCTTCGGACCCTCGCCGGTGCACCCCCTGGAACGCCTGACCGCCCACCTCGGCGGTGCCGCCCTGTGGGCCAAGCGGGAGGACTGCAACTCCGGGATCGCCTACGGCGGGAACAAGACCCGCAAGCTGGAGTACCTGGTCGCCGACGCGCTCGCGCAGGGCTTCGACACCCTCGTGTCCATCGGCGGGGTGCAGTCCAACCACACCCGCCAGGTCGCCGCCGTCGCCGCCCGCGTCGGGCTGAAGTGCGTGCTGGTGCAGGAGAGCTGGGTGGAGTGGCCGGACTCCGTTTACGACAAGGTCGGCAATGTTCTGATCAGCCGGCTCGCCGGGGCCGAGGTGCGGCTGGTGCGGGCCGGTTTCGGGATCGGCTTCAAGGAGAGCTGGGAGCAGGCGCTCAGGGATGTCGAGGCGGCGGGCGGGAAACCGTACGCCATCCCGGCCGGTGCCTCCGACCACCCGCTCGGCGGCCTCGGCTTCGCCCGGTGGGCCTGCGAAGTCGCCGAGCAGGAGCGCGCGTCGGGGGTCTTCTTCGACACGGTGATCGTGTGCTCGGTGACCGGGTCGACCCAGGCGGGCATGGTCGCCGGATTCCGCGCGCTGCAGGAGGCGGGCGGCCGGCCGCGCCGGGTGCTCGGGATCGACGCTTCGGCCGAACCGGCCCGCACCCGCGAGCAGATCGCCCGGATCGCCCGCGCCACCGGTCGGCTCATCGGGGTGCAGGGTGAGACGACCGTCGAGCTGGACGAGCGGTACCACGCGGGAACGTACGGCATCCCGGACGAGTCCACGCTGGAGGCCATGCGGCTCGCCGCGCGGACCGAGGGCATGATCACCGACCCCGTCTACGAGGGGAAGTCCATGGCCGGGCTCATCGACCTCGTCCGGCGCGGCGAGATCGGCGCCGGCTCGACCGTGCTCTATGCCCACCTCGGCGGACAGCCCGCGCTCAACGCCTACAGTGCCCTCTTCCAGGCGGGCCCGCGCCGACCGGTGATGACGACTGCGGCCACCGTCGGCGCGACCGTCTCCGTTCAGCGCTCGATAAGATTCGGAGAGGGCCCCCGGATTGCGAGGAGTATCTGGATGACGCAGGTCAGGCCCATGCGTGCGGACGCTCGGCGCAACTACGAGCGGTTGCTGAAGGTGGCGGCGGAAGCCTTCGCCGAGCACGGAGAGAACGCGTCGCTGGACGACATCGCCAAGCGCGCCGGCGTCGGCTCCGGCACGCTCTACCGGCACTTCCCGACCCGGCAGGATCTGCTGGAGGCCGCATACGTCGACCGGATGGAGGCCATGGCGGCCCGCGCCGACGAGTTCGCCGCGGAACTGCCGCCGGGCGAGGCGCTGGTGGAGTGGCTCAACGAGCTGTGCGCCGGGACGATCGAGGTGCGCGGCATGAAGGCGCTGCTCGGCTCGGCCGTCACCGACGGCAGTGCCGTCGCGGTCACGGCCTGCGGCACCTGTATGAAGGACGCGGCGCGGCGGCTCGTGGAGGCGGCGCAGCGGGAGGGCAGCCTGCGCAAGGACATCGAGCCGATCGACATCCTGCGGCTGGCGCACGGCGTGGCATCGGCGTCGGAGCTGGCGAACGGGCAGGGGAAGCAGATCCGCCGCTATCTGTCACTGCTGACCGAGGGACTGCGACCGTAGCCGAAGCGGATTCTCGGGCGCCCCCTGACCCTGCGGGGGCGCGCCGACGGCTGTCCTGCGACGGTCTACAGGGCCCGTGCTCCGGGGTCGACCATGTTCCGTACCGTGCGGGCCTTCACGAACTCGCCCATCGCCGTCATCTCCCACTCGCCGGAGAACTGCCGGATGAGCTTGGCCATCATCACTCCGGTCTGGGGCTCGGCGGAGGTGAGGTCGAAGCGGACCAGTTCCTCGCCGCTGGCCGCGTCCACCAGACGGCAGTAGGCCTTGGCGACCTCGGTGAACTTCTGGCCGGAGAAGGAGTTGACCGTGAAGACCAGGCCGGTGACCTCCTGGGGGATGCGGCCGAGGTCGACCGTGATCACCTCGTCGTCGCCCCCGCCCTCACCGGTGAGGTTGTCGCCGGAGTGCTTGACCGCGCCGTTCAGGATGGTCAGCTTGCCGAAGTAGCAGCTGTCGACGGGGTTGCGCTGCGGGCCGTAGGCGATGACCGACGCGTCCAGGTCGATGTCCTTGCCGCGGAACGCGGGCTCCCAGCCCAGGCCCATCTGCACGAGGGAGAGCAGCGGGCGCCCGCCCTTGACCAGGGACACGGTCTGGTTCTTCTGGAGGCTGACCCGGCCCTTGTCCAGGTTGATCTTCCCGGCGCCGGGCACCGGTGCGGGCGGAGCGGGCGGTGCCGGCGGTGCCGCAGGAACGGGCGGTGCGACCGGTGCCTGCGCGGCGGGCGCCGGCGGTGCGGCCGCCGGTGCCGCGGCGGGCTCCTCCACCGTCACGCCGAAGTCCGTCGCGATGCCGGCCAGTCCGTCGGCGTACCCCTGGCCGACGGCGCGGGCCTTCCACTGGCCGTTGCGCCGGTAGATCTCCACGATCACCAGGGCCGTCTCCGTGCCGAGCTGCGGCGGCGTGAACGTGGCCAGGACCGAGCCGCCGTCCGCGTCCCGGATCGTGGCCGTCGGCTCGATGCCCTGGAAGGTCTGGCCCGCCGCGTCCGGGCTGGCCGTGACCACGATCTTCTCGATGTCCGGCGGCACGGCGCCGGTGTCGACCGTGATCGCGTCGGGCGCCGCGCCACCGCCGGACGTGTAGGTCACGCCCGCTCCGGCAGGCTGGTTGTAGAAGATGAAGTCGTTGTCGGAGCGCACCTTGCCGTCGGCGGTGAGCAGCAGGCCCGACACGTCGAGCCGCACCGGCGCGGAGACGTCCACCGTCACGCGGGCGGCCGACAGAGGGATGTTCGAGCCAGGGGTCATAGCTGTCATGCCGGGTGAACGAACGACACCGCTTTACCGTTCCCTTACCGACGAGCGGCCCCCCGATCGGCTCAGGGCACCACCACGATCTTCCGCCCCACCCCCGCCGCGAACTGCTCCAGCGCCTCGGGGTACCGCTGCAGCGGGATCCGGTCGCTGATGAACACCTCCGGGTCCAGCACCCCGTTGGCGAACAGCTCGGCCGCCCGCTCGAAGCTGTGCAGCACCGCCATGGACCCGGTGATCGTGATCTCCTGGTTGTAGATGCGGTACGGGTCGATCGTCACCCGGGTCGCGTAGTCGGCCACCCCGAACTGCAGGAACGTGCCCGCCTTGGCCACCCGGTCCAGGCCGTCCTGGATCGCCGCCGCGTTGCCGGTCGCGTCGACGACTACGTCCCAGCCCTGCGGGCGGTCCAGTTCGTCCGCGCCGCCCGCGGCGGCCGAGACGCCGAGCCGGCGAGCCGTCTCCAGACGGGACGGGTTGAGGTCCACCATGTCCACGCTCGCCGCGCCCGTCCGCTTGGCCAGCTCCAGCATCATCAGGCCCATGGTCCCGGAGCCGTAGATCAGGACGTGTGCGCCGAGGCGGGACCGGAGGACGTCGTAGCCGCGTACCGCGCAGGACAGGGGCTCCACCAGGGCCGCGTCCTGGGTGCGTACGTGCTCGGGCAGTTTCACGCAGTTCGCCACGGGGGCCACCGCGTAGCGGGCCGCGCCGCCGGCCGTGGTCACGCCGATGGCGGCCCAGCGCTCGCACAGGTTGTTGTGGCCGGTACGGCAGTAGCGGCACTCGTAGCAGTACAGGGAGGGGTCCACGGCCACCCGGTCGCCGACCGCGACCTCCGTGACCTGGGTGCCGACCCCGACCACCTCGCCCGCGAACTCGTGTCCGGGGACGATCGGCAGCTTGGGCGCGAACTCGCCCTGGAGGATGTGCAGGTCCGTGCCGCACAGGCCGCAGGCGGCGACCTCGACGACGACCTCGCGGGGCCCTGGCGTCGGGTCCGGGACCTCGGTGACGACGGCTCGGCCCACGGACTCGATGACGGCGGCCTTCATTTCACGGCTCCCAAGGACAGGCCCTGGACCAGCTTGTCCTGGGCGGCGAACCCCGCGGCGAGCACCGGCAGGGAGATGACGAGCGACGCGGCGCACACCTTGGCCAGGAACAGGCCCTGGCTGGTGATGAAGCCGGTCAGGAAGACGGGGGCGGTCTCGGCGGCCACGCCCGTCAGGACCCGGGCGAAGAGCAGCTCGTTCCAGCTGAAGATGAAGCAGATCAGGGCGGTCGCCGCGATGCCGGGCAGGGCGATCGGGGCCACCACGCGGGCGAGGATCACCGGCAGGCGGGCCCCGTCCACCCGCGCCGCCTCGATCACCGCGACCGGCACCTCGGCGAGGAAGGACTGCATCATCCACACCGCGATCGGCAGGTTCATGGAGGTGTAGAGGATGACCAGCAGCCAGATGTTGTCGAGCATTCCGGCGTTCTTGGCGAACAGGTAGACGGGCAGCAGGCCCGCCACGACCGGCAGCATCTTCGTGGACAGGAAGAAGAACAGGACGTCCGTCCACTTCTTCACCGGCCGGATCGACAGTGCGTACGCCGCCGGCAGGGCGAGCAGCAGCACGCAGAGCGTCGAGACCAGCGAGGCCACCGTGGAGTTGATGAGCGCCGGCCACGGGCTCGCCCCGCCGCCCGTGCCGAAGAACTCGCGGTAGCCGTCCAGGGTGAGGGAGGCGGTGAGGGAGGGCGGGTTGGTCGCCGCGTCCGCCTCGGAGTGGAAGGACGTCAGGGCCATCCACGCGATGGGCAGGAAGAAGACGATGCCGGCCAGCCAGGCCATCAGGCCCAGGCCGAGTCCCCTGCGTGCCGTGCGCTTCACGACGGTTGCGCTCATGCGCGGGACACCTCCTCGCGGAACAGGGACGACACCACGCGCAGGGCGAAGGTCGCGATGACGATCGAGCCGATGACCACCAGCACGCCCGCGGCCGAGGCGAGGCCGTTCTCGTGGGCCTGGTAGAAGCTCTGGTAGACGGTGTAGGGCAGGTTGGCGGTGCCGAGGCCGCCGGAGGTGATCGTGAACACCGCGTCGAAGTTCTGCACGATGTAGATCGAGCCCAGCAGGGCGCCGAGTTCGAGATAGCGGCGCAGGTGGGGCAGGGTGAGATGGCGGAAGATCTGCCAGTCGCTCGCGCCGTCGACCCGGGCGGCCTCGATCTGCTGCTGGTCCCGGCTCTGCAGCCCGGCCAGCAGGATCAGCATCATGAACGGCGTCCACTGCCACACCAGGGAGGCCTCGACCGCGAGCAGCGGGGTGCGCGAGATCCAGTCCGGCTGTGGGCCGCCCACATAGTGCAACAACCCATTGAGCAGGCCGTATTCGGGGTTGTAGAGCACATGTTTCCAGAGCAGGGCCGCGGCCACGGGGACGACCAGGAACGGGGCGATGAGCAGGGTGCGTACGACGCCCCGGCCGCGGAACCTGCGGTCCAGCAGCAGGGCCAGTGCCAGTCCGAGGACCAGGCTGGCCAGCACCACCGCCACCGTGAGCAGCACGGTCGTCCACACCGAGTGGCGCAGGTCCGTGTCGGTCAGCACCTGGCGGTAGTTGTCGACTCCGGTGAAGCGGCGGGCCTTGGGGTAGAGGGCGTTCCAGTCGAAGAAGGAGATGACCACCGTGGCCACGAACGGCAGCTGGGTCACCACGATCATGAAGACCAGGGCCGGGAGGAGCGGGGCGCGGGTGGCCCAGGCGCGCAGTCGGGCCGAGGGCTGTTTCACGGTTCTTGCCTGGGTGGTCGCGAGGGGGGCCGTTGTCGTCGCTGTCATCGTCCCTCGTACTCCTTGGAGATCTTCTCGGCGAGCTGCTGGGACTTCTTCAGGGCCGCGTCCGTGGACTGGCGTCCGGCGATGGCCGCGCTGATCTCCTGGGAGACCTTGGTGCCGAGGTCCGTGAACTCGGGGATGCCGACGAACTGGATGCCGGGCGCGGGGCGCGGCTGGACGCCGGGGTCGCCCGGGCGGGCGCTCTCGATGGCCTCCTTGGTCATCTCCTGGAAGGCGGCGGCCGACTTGCGGTAGTCGGCGTTCGTGTATGTCGATGCCCGCTTGCCCGCCGGGACGTCGGACCAGCCGCTGGTCTCGCCGACCAGTTGCTCGTAGCCCTTGCTCGACGCCCAGGAGACGAACTTCCAGGCCTTGTCGGGGTTGCGGGAGGCCTTCTGGATGCCCCAGGCCCAGGTGTAGAGCCAGCCGGAGGAGTCCGTCCTCTCCACAGGGGCGGGGGCGTAGCCGAGCTTGCCCTTGACCGGGGAGTCCTTCGCCTCCAGCAGGCCGGCCGCGGACGTGGCGTCGTACCACATGGCGACCTTGCCCTGGGTCATGTTGTTGAGGCACTCGGCGAAGCCGGACTGGGCCGCGCCCGATTCACCGTGAGCGCGGACGAGATCGACATAGAACTTTGTCGCCTTCTCGAACTCGGGGGAGTCCAGGCGGGCCTTCCAGTCCTTGTCGAACCAGGTGCCGCCGAAGGTGTTCACGACGGTGGTGAGGGGTGCCATCAGCTCGCCCCAGCCGGGCAGCCCGCGCAGACAGATGCCCTTCATGCCGGACCGCGCGCCGTCCGCCTTCGCCGCAAGGACGGCGACCTGCTGCCAGGTGGGGTGCGCCGGCATCGTCAGGCCCTTCGCCGCGAACACGTCCTTGCGGTACATCAGGAAGGACGACTCGCCGTAGAAGGGCTGACCGTAGAGCTTGCCGTCGCCGCCGGTGAGGGACTGGCGCATGGGCTTGAGGACGTCCTTCTCGTCGTAGGCCGGGTCCTCGGCGGTGTACGAGTCCATCTCGTGCAGCCAGCCGTTGCGGGCGTAGATCGGAATCTCGTAGTTGGACAGGGTGGCCACGTCGTACTGGCCGGCCTGGTTGGCGAAGTCCTGGCTGATCTTGTCGCGGACGTCGTTCTCGGGCAGGACGGTGAAGTTCACCCGGATGCCGGTCTCCTTGGTGAAGTGCGCGGCGGTGAGCTTCTGCAACTCCGTCATCTGAGGGTTGTTGACCATCAGGACGTTGATGGAGTCGCCGCCTGAACCGGACCCGCCCGCACCGACCCAGCAGCCGGAGAGCAGCGGGGCGAGCAGCGTCCCTGCGGCGGCCATGGCGAGCGCGGCTCTCGGCCTCCGTCGGCTCTGGGTTCGCATGGATCGCTCCTGGATGTATCGGTATATATAGGATGGCTATCGGTATGAAGGAGCCCTGTGGGCGGGCGAGTTTGCTTTTCGGATTTGTTTGTCAGACCCGGATGACCTGCGGGCCCATCAGGGAGTAGCGGTGGGCCTCGGCCGCCGGGAGCTGTGTGCTCGTCACGATCGCCTCCAGCGCGCCGACCTCGGCGAACCGGCAGAAGCTGACCGCCCCGAACTTGGTGTGCACACCCGCGAAGACGGTGCGCCGCGCGGCCCGGATGGCCTGGGTCTTGACCTCGCTGACCGCGGGGTCCGGGGTGGTCAGACCGTGTTCTCGGGAGATGCCGTTGGCGCCGATGTAGGCCAGGTCGACCACGAAGCCGGCCAGCATCTTCGTCGTCCAGTGGTCGACGGTGGCCAGCGTGCCGGCACGGACCCGGCCGCCGAGGAGCAGGACCGACATGTTCTCGGCCTCGGCGAGCGCGCCCGCGACCGGCAGGGACGCGGTGACCACGGTCAGCGGCCGGTCCGTCGGCAGGGCCTCGGCGATGAGCTGCGGGGTGAAGCCCTCGTCGACGAAGACCGTCTCCGCGTCCCCCAGCAGTTCGGCCGCGGCGGCCGCGATCCGGCGCTTCTCGGGGACGTGACTGGTGGCGCGGAAGGCGAGCGTCGTCTCGAAGCCGGCGCTCTCGACCGGATAGGCGCCGCCGTGCGTACGGCGGATCAGTCCGTGGTCCTCCAGGGCACGCAGATCGCGCCGGATGGTCTCCTTGGCCACGCCCAGCTGGGTGGCGAGCGCGGTGACGTCGACCGAGCCCGTGGCGCGCGCGGCCCGCACGATCTCGCGCTGGCGCTCTTCCGCCGTCCTGATGCTCATGTCGTCACCCACTTCCCCGCGGCTCTGCCCGTTCGGGCCCATGGGGGAAGTTCTACAGCGGGTGTGCGGCACTGACCAGGCCTGTTGCGGGCCCGATACTGCCCGTGTGTGCCCGTTTGCGGAGTGCTGAGCCCGCCTCGGACCTGTGCGACTGCCCGGGCGAGGGGTGGGAGCGGGCGGTCCCGATGCCCGAACGCGGCGGCGGGCGGGTCCGTTCGGTGCCCGCCCGCCGCCGTGAGCGATCGTTTTCCGCCGTTGTGGAGACGGTCAGTGGAGACGGTCAGTACGGCCAGATGGGCGGGTCGCTCACGAAGTGCCCGCCCAGGTGGCTGTGGGCCGGGTTCTCCGGGTCCAGCTCGCCCTGCTCGGCGATCAGCTTCTCGGCGTACGGCTCGGAGTCGTCCCGCGGCTCGTAGCCGAGCGCCCGTGCGGTCGTCAGGTCCCACCACAGCCGGGTGTTGGCCGAGGACCCGTAGACCACGGTGTGGCCGACCCCCTCGGCGGTCAGGGCCGCGTCGAAGAGGCGGGCGCCGTCGGCCGGGCTCATCCACACCGAGAGCATGCGCACCCCGGTCGGCTCCGGGAAGCAGGAGCCGATGCGCACGGAGACGGTCTCCAGGCCGTACTTGTCCCAGTAGAACTGGGCGAGGTCCTCGCCGAAGGACTTGGACAGGCCGTAGAAGGTGTCGGGGCGGCGCGGGGTGTCGACCGGGATCAGCGGGTCGCCCTCGCGCGGGGCGGGGGTGAAGCCGACGGCGTGGTTGGAGGAGGCGAAGACGATCCGCGGCACGCCTTCGAGGCGGGCGGCCTCGTACAGGTTGTAGGTGCCCTCGATGTTCGACCTCAGGATCTTCTCGAAGGGCGCCTCCAGGGAGATGCCCGCCAGATGCAGGATCGCGTCCACGCCCCGCACCGCCTCGCGCAGCGCCTCCTTGTCGGCGAGGTCCGCGGTGATGGCGTCCGGCGCGTCCTCGACGGGGCGCACGTCGAGCAGGCGCAGCGTGTAGCCGTGCTCCGGCAGCAGGGATCGCATCAGGGTGCCGAGTCCGCCGGCGGCGCCGGTGAGCAGAAGGGTGCGGGGAGCGGGCATCCTCGATCTCCTTGATGTCCTTGGCGGTGTCATGAATGCCAGGCGATCGTATGTGTGGACGGGATTCACATTCGTGGACACGCTAGAGAGGCCGGGGTTCCTGGTCAAGTGTGCCGTGGAGTGCGGAAATCCGCTGCCGTGTTGATGGTTTGCCCGCTTGACCGTCCTTGCGACGGCTCCGTAGTGTGAGGGCGTTCAGAAATATGGACGCCGATCAGACACATGCACCGATGACATGCACTGACAGGGAGCGCCCGTGACGCCAGCCCCTCTCGCCGCCCGGCTCCGCGACCCGAGCGGGCCGCTGTTCTTCCCCGTCACCGCCTACGGCCCCGACGGCTCCGTGGACCTCGACGTCTACCGCACCCATGTGCGCCGGGGCGTCGAGGCCGGTGCTGCCGCCGTGTTCGCCTGCTGCGGCACCGGGGAGTTCCACGCGCTGCTGCCGGAGGAGTTCGAGGCCTGCGTCCGGGCGGCCGTCGAGGCGGCCGGGGGGCGCGTCCCGGTGATCGCGGGCGCCGGCTACGGCACCGCGCTCGCCGTCCGCTACGCGCGTCTCGCCGCGGGCTCGGGCGCCGACGGGCTCCTGGCCATGCCGCCGTACCTCGTGCTCGCGGGCCAGGAGGGCCTGCTGCGGCACTACCGCGAGGTCGCCGCGGCCACCCCCCTGCCGGTGATCGTCTATCAGCGCGACAACGCCGTCTTCACCCCGCCGACCGTGGTCGAACTCGCCCGCACCGACGGCATCATCGGTCTCAAGGACGGCCTCGGCGACCTGGACCTCATGCAGCGGATCGTCAGCGCCGTCCGCACCGAGGTTCCCGGCGGCCTCCTGTACTTCAACGGCCTGCCCACCGCCGAGCAGACCCAGCTCGCCTACCGAGCCCTCGGCATCACCCTCTACTCCTCCGCGGTCTTCTGCTTCGCCCCCGAGATCGCCCTCGCCTTCCACAGGGCCCTGGAGACGGGCGACCAGGACACCGTGCGCCGCCTCCTGGACGGCTTCTACCGCCCCTTCGTGGAGCTGCGCGCCCAGGGACGCGGCTACGCCGTCTCGCTCGTCAAGGCGGGCGTACGGCTGCGCGGCCTGGACGTGGGCGAGGTCCGGCCCCCGCTGCACGAGCCGGGCGAGGGCCATGTCAAGCAGCTCGCTCAGCTGATCGAGCGTGGCTACGCGCTGCTGGAGGAGGACGCGTGAAGGCGTCGGCGTTCGTCTACCCCTGGGACGTCAACGGGGACCCGGAGGCCCCGGCCCGGATCGCCGCACTCGGTGTACGGCAGGTGACCCTCGCGTCGGCCTATCACTCCACCCGCGCGCTGACCCCCCGCCACCCCCGCCACCGCATCGTCACCGCCGAGTACGCGGCCGTCCTTCATCCCGTCGGCAACCGCTGGTCGGGTCGCGGACTGCGCCCGTACCCCGCCGGACGCTGGGCCCCCGGAAACGCCTACGGAGAGGCCGCCGAGGCGCTCGCGGCGGCCGGCCTGGAGGTGCACACCTGGGTCGTCCTCGCGCACAACTCCCGCCTGGGCGCCGAACATCCGGACACCTCGGTCGTCAACGCCTACGGCGACCGCTACCCGTGGGCCCCCTGCATCGCCCAGCCCGCCACGCGCGCGTACCTGGTCGACCTGGCCGCCGAGGCCGCCGTCCGCCCCGGCGCCCACGGCACCGAACTGGAGTCCCTCGGCTGGTACGGACTCCAGCACCTGCACGCCCACGACAAGACCTCCGGGGTCGGCCTCGGGGACGCCGGACAGTACCTGATGTCACTCTGCTTCTGCCCGGCCTGCCGCGCCGGGTACGGCGAACACGGCCTCGATGCCGACGAGTTGGCGGCCGTCGTACGAAACGCCCTGGAGCCGCTGTGGCGCGGCGCGGCGGACGACGGTGGCTGGCCGACGGTCGAGAAGCTCCTCGGCCAGGACACCGCGGCCGCCACGCGCGCGTGGCGCGACGGCACCGCCCGCACCCTCCAGGAACAGGCCGTCAGCGCCGTACGCGCCGCCGCACCCGACGGCTTCCAGGTCCTGCTGCACGCGGACCCGGTGCCGTACCACTGCGGCGCCAACGTCGGCGTCGACCCCGGCCACATCCTCTCCGTCGCGGACGGTGTGGTGGTGCCGTGCACGAGCGGTACGGCCCTGCTGGCGCCCTTCGCCGAGCAGGCGCGCGAGCGGACGGTCCTGGCCGCCAACTTCACGGTGGTCTCCGGGATGGGCGGCAGCCCCGGCACGCTCGCGGCCGACGCGGCACGCGCGCGTGCCCAGGGGGCGACGGAACTGCGGCTGTATCACGCCGGGTTGGCGTCGGACGGGGACCTGGCGGCGGTGCGCGAGGCGCTGTCCGTGCGCTGAGCGGCGAGCGCGGCGGCCGTCAGGAGCAGGGCCAGGCCGTACAGGGGCAACAGCAGCCCGGGGCCGGAGAGTTCGACCAGTCCGGCCCCGACGGCCAGCCCGATCACGTTCGGCGCGAACATCACGGTCTGGGCGGTGGCGGTCACCCGGCCCAGCAGTGGCCCGGGGGTCTCACGCTGGACGGCGGTGAGCGCGGCGATCAACACGCAGGGCAGGCCCAGGCCGACCGCCGCCGCCGACACCAGGGCCACCGGGTCCGACGGAGCGGCCCGAGCGGCCACCGCGGCCGCCGTCAGCGCGATCCCGGCCGCCGCGAACCGGCGCCCGCCGAGCCGCCGCAGCGCCGGTCCCGAGACCAGGCCGACCGCCACCGAGCCGGCGCCCTGGACGGCGTACAGCACGCCCGCGTAGGCGGGGGAGTGCCCGAGGCGCTCCACGACGGCATACACCGTCGTACTGCTCAGAGCGGCGAGCAGCATCGTCGTACCCCCCGCGCGGACCAGCGGACGCAGCCCGGGGTGACCCCACAGGTGGCGGACGCCCTCCGTGGTCTGCCGCCACCGGCCGCCGCCGGACCGGGCCGGCCGCTCCTCCCGCACGCGCAGAAGGGCGCACAGCCCGCCGGCGAGCACGAAGGTGAGCGCGTCGAGACAGGCCACGGCCGCGCCGCCGAAGGCCGCGTAGAGGCCCGCTCCGGTCAGCGGAGCGACGAGCTTCATCCCCTCGTTGGCCGTCATGCGCAGCCCATTGAAATCGCCGCGGAGAGCCGGGTCGACGGTGGCGGTGACCAGGGCCGACTCGGCGGCGTCGTGTACGACGCCGGCGGCGCCGTACCCGAAGAGCACGGCGAACAGCAGCCACAGGCGGCCCGCGGAGTCCACCGCGAACAGGGTCAGCAGCAAGGCGGCCAGGCCGAGGTCGACGGTGATGAGCAGTGACGTGCGGCGGAAGCCGTCGGCGAGGGTGCCGAGCGCCGGGCCGGCCAGAACGGGTGCCCACAGGGCGAGCATGCACAGGGCGGCCAGGCCGTTGGAACCGGTGAGGTCCTTGACCCACACGCCCGACGCCAGCCACAGCGAGGACGTGCCGAAGCCGGACACCACCACACTTGTCAGAAACAGCCGCGCATTGCGGTCCCGCAGCACGCGGAGCACGGTCCAGGAAGTCGTCATGCCCGGTCATCGTGGCCCTAAGGGGGGTGCGCGCGGATCGGTCACCCGCCCTATCCGTACCGGGCCCGCGGCGGCGAGAATCCGTCGGAACCTGTCACCGACGCCCCTGGGGCGGCCGCGGCCCCGCGCCTACCTTCGAGCGCATGCGCTACATCTCCCCGATCATCATCGGTCTGCTGTACGTCCTGCTCATGTCGCTCGTTCCCGAAGCCCACCGGCGCCGTCTCAACGCGGTCATGGTCGCCGGCGCGGGCGCCGCCTACCTCAGCGGCGGGGGCCTCGGCGGCTGGGAGTTCGCGTTCACCGTGGTGGCCACCTACGTCGCCTACCGGGGCCTGGACTCCTGGACCTTCATCGGTATCGGCTGGCTGCTGCACACCGCCTGGGACATCGTGCACCACCTCAAGGGCCACCCGATCGTCCCGTTCGCCCACGACTCGTCCTTCGGCTGCGCGCTGTGCGATCCGGTGATCGCGCTGTGGTGCTTCCGGGGCGGCCGGGAACCCTGGAAGTGGTTGCGCGGCCGCACGGCACCGATGAGTTTCCGCGAGTCGGCCGGTCACCCCTCCGTACAGGCAGCGCGAACTCCGAGGAGCAAGCAATGACCGACACCATCCTCGACCTGGGTCCCCAGACCCGGATCGTGGCGCGGCTGGCCGAGACCGTGACCGACGACCAGCTGTCGGGCCCCACGCCGTGTCCGGACCTGGCGGTACGCCATCTGCTGGGCCACCTGCTGGGACTGTCCGTCGCCTTCCGCGACGCCGCCCGCAAGGACCTCGGCAGGACGACCGACACCCAGCCGAACGTCGTCGTCCCGGACATCGGTCCCGGCTGGCGCGAGGAACTGCCCAAGGCGCTGGACGAACTCGCCGACGCCTGGCGCGACCCGGCCGCCTGGACGGGCATGACCCGTGCGGGCGGGGTCGACCTGCCCGGCGCGATCGCGGGCACGATCGTCGCCGACGAACTGGTGATCCACGGCTGGGACCTGGCCCGCGCCACCGGCCTCTCCTACGACCCCGACCCCGCCGCCCTCGACTCGGCCCACGTCTTCCTTCTGGCCGCGGTCGACGCACCGAACCGGGGCAACGGCCTCTTCGGTCCGGTCGTGCCGGTCCCCGACGCCGAGCCGCTGCTGGACCGGGCGGTGGGACTGAGCGGGCGGGATCCCGGGTGGCGGCCGTAGGACCACCGATCCGGACGGGGAGCGGGGGACGGCATGGCGGGCCGGTCGTGGGACTGCGGCTGTTCGACGCGGGGCGCGGCGCGCAGGATGTCGTGACCGGCCTCCTCCCCTGGCTGGAGACCCTCTGCGACCCCGTCCGGACCGGGCACGACGCAAGCGCCGACTTCTGGATCACGGACGCACGCCCGCTCGGACCGGTCCGGGCGGGCGCCGACGGGACCGGAAGTTTCACCCTGGAAGTGGACGCCCGGATCCCCGCCGACGACGAGGACCACTCGGCCTTCCCGCATCCACCGGTGCCCGGGCTCGTCGTCCTCGCCGGCTTCTCGGCGCGGCGAACCACCGCGTCCCGGGGCACCTCGCCCTCACCCTCACCCTCGCCCGGCGCCCCGGCGCGCCGGCCGGCTTCGAGGGCATGCTCTTCGAGGGGCCCTCGTCCTTCCCGGGCCTGCTGACCGAGGTGTCGTACGACACGGGGGACGGCGAGCGCTGCGCCCGTCATGTGGGCGACGCCGGGTTTCTTGCCGCCTGGCCGGGGCATCCCGGGTTCTGCTTGGCGAAATGAGCCGGAGCCGGTCGCGGGGCGTCGGTACTCTCCCTCCTATGCCGCTCACCCTCACCGTCCTCGGCGCCGCCTCGCCGCATCCGGGCCCGGACCGGCCCTGCTCCGGCTATCTGGTGTCCGGCGGCGGCGCCGAGGTATGGGTGGACGCGGGCCCCGGTACGTTCGCCGCACTGCAGCGGCACACGGATCCCGCCCGGCTCACCGCCATCTGGATCTCGCATCTGCACGCCGACCACAGCGCCGACCTGCTCGCCGCCGCCTACGCCTTCGCCTTCGGCGGGATGACCCCGTCCGCGCCGGTCCCGGTGTACGCGCCCCAGGACTGCGCGCGCCGCCTGGCCGGCTTCTTCGGCCGCCCGGACACCGACTTCCTGAAAGGCGTCTTCGACTTCCGGGACCTGTACGACGGCCATGACGTCCGGCACTGGAACCTCCGCCTGACCGCCCGCGCCGTCGCCCACGACACCGAGGCGTACGGGCTCCGCGCCGAGTGCCAGGGCAGCGTGCTGGCGTACTCGGGAGACAGCGGGCCCTGCCCAGCGCTCACCGAACTCGCCTCCCGCGCCGACCTGTTCCTGTGCGAGGCGGACATCGACGAGCATCGTGGTGGCGAACATCTGCGACAGGTCCATCTGACGCCCGAGGACGCCGGCCGTATCGCCCGGGACGCGCGCGTACGCGAGCTGCTGGTCACCCATGTCGGCCCCACGCTCACCCGCGAGGCGGCCACCGCCCGTGCGGCCGAAGCCGCCGGCCGGCCCACGTACACCGCCGTCGAGGGCGACACCCGCACCGTCTGAGCAACTCGTTCCGGCACCCCCGACTTCTTTTGTCAGAAGCATTGACGAACTACGGGCCCCCTCTTACCTTCAACGCGTCGTACGTCGTACGTCATATATGAGACGCGATATGTGAGATCCGAGAGGGCCGCATGACCTCTGTGCCCACCCCGATCCCGTCCCGCACGCAATATGTGCTGGACGCGATCAAACACCGCATCCTGACCGGGGAGTTGACGCCCGGTCAGTCTCTGGTCGAGACGGAGCTGGCGACGCAGTTCGGGGTGTCCAAGACCCCGGTGCGGGAGGCGCTGAAGACCCTTGCCGGGACCGGACTCGTCGTGATGAGCCAGTACAAGGGCGTCACGGTGCGCATGGTGGACGCGGACATGGCGCGCGAGGTCTACGACGTGCGGCTGCTGCTGGAGCCCGAGGCCCTGCGCCGTGCGGTCAGGCTCGGGGCGTCCCTCGACACCGCCCGCGACGCGCTCACCCGCGCCGACGCGGCCACCGACACCGCCGAACGCTCCCTGGCCAACCGGGAGTTCCACCGCGCCCTCTACCTGCCGTGCGGCAACCCGCTGCTCGTCCGGATGCTGGACGAGGTCCGCGACCAGGCCGCCCTCGTCTCGGCCGTGGCCTGGGCGGCCGACCCCTCCTGGGAGCGGGAGGCCACCGAGCACCGGGAGATCCTGCGGCTCGCGCTGGACGGCGACGCGGACGGCGCCGCGAGCGCCCTGCACTCCCACATCGCGTCGTTCGTACGGGCGGCTTTCCCCGAGCCTCACCCAGAGGAAGGCCAGGAATGAGCAGCGTGGTGTTCGAGACCCAACGGGCGGCCCTGGCCGACGTGGTGGCCATCCCGGTGACCCCCTTCGCCGAGGACGGCTCCGTCGAGCAGGACACCCACCGGGCCCTGCTGCGTCGCCTGCTCGACGGCGGGATCACCACCCTCACCCCGAACGGCAACACCGGCGAGTTCTACGCCCTGACCCCCGAAGAGCGCCGGCTGGTCACCGAGTCGACCGTGGACGAGGCCGGCGACCGCGCCGTGATCCTGGTCGGCGTGGGCCACGATCTGCCCACCGCGATCGCCTCCGCCCGGCACGCCCGCGACCTCGGTGCCCGGATGGTGATGGTCCACCAGCCCGTCCATCCGTACGTCGCGGCCGCCGGCTGGGTCGACTACCACCGCGCCATCGCCGAGTCCGTGCCCGAGCTGGGCGTGATCCCCTACATCCGCAACGACCGGCTGCCCGGCGCCCGCCTCGCCGAACTCGCCGACCACTGCCCGAACGTCATCGGCGTGAAGTACGCCGTCCCGGACGCCGCACGGTTCGCGGCCTTCGCACGCGACGCCGGCCTGGAGCGCTTCGTGTGGGTGGCGGGCCTCGCCGAGCCGTACGCCCCCTCCTACTTCTCCGCGGGCGCCACCGGCTTCACCTCGGGACTCGTGAACGTCGCCCCGGCCGTATCGCTGAACATGAGGGAAGCGCTTCGATCCGGCGACTACCCGGCCGCCATGAAGGTCTGGGAGCAGATCCGCCGCTTCGAGGAACTGCGCGCCGCCCACGGCTCCGCCAACAACGTCACCGTCGTCAAGGAGGCCCTCTCCGCGCTGGGCCTGTGCCGCCGCGACGTCCGACCGCCCAGCAGACCGCTGCCCGAGGGCGAGCGCGCCGAGGTCGCCGCCATCGCCGCCGGATGGTCCGTATGAACGCGCCCCGCAAGCGCCCGGAGGAGCTGAGAAGCCACCAGTGGTACGGCACCGAGGGGCTGCGCTCCTTCAGCCACCGCGCCCGCACCCGCCAGCTCGGCTACCTGCCCGAGGAACACCTGGGCAAGCCGGTCGTCGCGATCCTCAACACCTGGTCCGACATCAACCCCTGCCACGTCCACCTGCGTGATCGTGCGCAGGCCGTGAAGCGTGGGGTGTGGCAGGCCGGCGGCTTCCCCCTGGAGTTCCCGGTCTCCACCCTCAGCGAGACCTTCCAGAAGCCGACCCCGATGCTCTACCGCAATCTGCTCGCGATGGAGACCGAGGAGCTGCTGCGCTCCTACCCGGTCGACGGTGCCGTCCTGATGGGCGGCTGCGACAAGTCCACGCCCGCCCTGCTGATGGGCGCGGCCTCGGTGGACCTGCCGGCCGTGTTCGTACCGGCCGGGCCCATGCTCCCGGGCCACTGGCGGGGCGAGGTCCTCGGCTCCGGCACCGACATGTGGAAGTACTGGGACGACAAGCGGGCCGGACTCATCGGCGACTGCGAGATGGCCGAGCTGGAGGGCGGCCTGGCCCGTTCGCCCGGCCACTGCATGACCATGGGCACGGCGTCCACGCTGACCGCGGCCGCCGAGGCGCTCGGCGTCACCGTGCCGGGCGCGTCCAGCATCCCGGCGGTGGACTCGGGACACGACCGGATGGCCGCCAGGGCGGGCCTGACCGTCGTCGACCTGGTCCACCGGGACCGCAGGCCGAGCGAGATCCTCACCCGCGAGGCCTTCGAGGACGCGGTCACCACCGTTCTCGGCCTCGGCGGCTCCACCAACGCCGTGATCCATCTGATCGCCATGGCGGGCCGGGCCGGGGTGAAACTGACCCTGGACGACTTCGACCGCATCGCCCGCACGGTCCCGGTCCTCGCCGACGTCCGCCCCGGCGGACAGCGGTACCTCATGGAGGACTTCCACTTCGCGGGCGGCCTGCCCGGCTTCCTCTCCCGGATCCCGGACCTGCTCCACCTGGACCGGCCCACGGTGTCCTACGACACCCTGCGCGAGCAGCTGGCAGGCGCGCAGGTGCACAACGACGACGTCATCCGTCCCCGCGGCAACCCGGTCGCGCGCGAGGGCGGGGTCGCGGTGCTGCGCGGCAACCTCTGCCCGGACGGCGCCGTCATCAAGCACATCGCCGCCGAACCCCACCTGCTCGAGCACACCGGCCCCGCCGTCGTCTTCGACGACTACCGGGCCATGCAGCGCACCATCGACGACCCGTCGCTCGGCATCACCGCGGACAGCGTGCTGGTGCTGCGGGGCGCCGGACCCAAGGGCGGCCCGGGCATGCCCGAGTACGGCATGCTCCCGATCCCGGACCGCCTGCTCAGGCAGGGCGTGCGGGACATGGTCCGGATCTCCGACGCCCGCATGAGCGGCACGAGCTACGGCGCCTGCGTGCTGCACGTGGCACCGGAGTCCTGCATCGGCGGCCCGCTGGCGCTGGTGCGCAGCGGCGACCTCATCACCCTGGACGTCGAGGCGCGCACCCTCCATCTCCACGTGGACGACACGGAACTGGAGCGCAGGCGGGCCGAGTGGACACCGCCGCCGGCCCGCTACGAGCGCGGCTTCGGCGCCCTCTACAACGAACAGATCACCCAGGCCGACACCGGCTGCGACTTCGAGTTCCTGGCCCGCCCGGGCAAGGTCCCGGACCCGTACGCCGGCTGAACCCACCCGTTTGGTGAAGCGCTGCTCCCGGCCCGCGACGGCGTTCCTGACGACGGGGAGCACGACGACCGGGGCGACGACGAGCCGACCGGCGGCGCAGTTGCCGATATCGATCGGATAACAGGCCTCGCAGTGGCGGGTGTTATGCGCGTAGATAATCCGTGACCTGGTACATCACTCATCCATCAGATCCGGAGAATCCATGCGGAAGTCCCTCAGGGCGGCTGCCGTCGTCGCGGCCTGCACCGTCGCGGCCGGCGCCCTGTACGCGGCCGGCGCGGCCACCGCCGGTCAGTCGACGGCGAACTCGACCCACGAGCCCTACAACATCGGGCTCCTGGTGAAGGACATCGACACCTACTACGGCACCACCGCCGACAGCAACGGCGTCTACCAGGCGTCCCCGGACAGCCCGTACGCCAAGGACCTGGCGCGCATCGACGCCTCGGCCAAGCGCTATATCGACAAGGCGGCCCGCAAGGCCCACCGCCACGGCGAGAAGCCGGCCGTCGTCTTCGACATCGACGACACGCTGCTGCTCAGCCTCGACTACGAGAAGCGCTACAACTACACGTACAACGGCACCACGTGGGCCGACTACGTGAACAAGGCGGACCGTCCGGCCGTGTTCGGCAGCCCCGAGCTGGTCCGGTACGCCGAGTCCAATGGCGTCGAGGTCTTCTACAACTCCGGTCTCAGCGAGGAGCAGCGCACCGCCGCCGTCGCGAACCTGAAGAAGATCGGCGCCGATGTGAACCTCGACGCCGACCACATGTTCCTCAAGAACAAGGCCAACCCGCCGGCCTACCTGGGCGGCTGCGCCACCCCGGGCACCTGGACCTGCACGACCGTGCAGTACAAGGGCGGCACGCGCAAGCACATCGAGAACGACCTCGGGTACGAGATCATCGCCAACTTCGGCGACCAGTACTCGGACCTGGACGGCGGATACGCCGACCGCACCTACAAGCTGCCCAACCCGACGTACTTCGTGTCCTGACCCTCCGGTCGGTCGTACGTCCTGAGCAGCCGCTCGTACTCGGCCCCCGTCACCGGCATCACCGTGCCGCGGCGGGGGCCGTCCTTCTCCTCGACGGTCCGGACCGGGTGGCCGGACATCGCATGGCGGACCGAACCCCATTCCGTAACACGCCGACAACCTGAAACGGGTGCGACGCGGGAACAATCCAGCCAGCATCCGCACACGCTCATCAGGCGACGAGGAGTGGGACCATGTCCGAGACGCAGAAGGTGGACCGGCGGCCGGACGCCGCGCCACCTGCCGGGAACAGCGTCGACCGGTACTTCAGGATCTCCGAGCGGGGATCCACCTTCGGTCGGGAGATACGGGGCGGCTTCGCCACGTTCTTCACCATGGCCTACATCCTTGTCCTGAATCCGATCATCCTGGGCAGTGCCAAGGACAAGTTCGGTCACTCCCTGGACACCGGCCAACTCGTCACCGCCACCGCGCTGGTGGCCTGTGTGATGACGGTCGTCATGGGCGTCGGCGGCAACCTCCCGCTCGCCATCGCCGCCGGCCTCGGCCTCAACGCCGTCGTCGCCTTCCAGCTCGCCCCGCTGATGAGCTGGTCCGACGCGATGGGCCTGGTCGTCCTCGAAGGCCTCGTGATCTGCCTGCTGGTCCTCACCGGACTCCGGGAAGCGATCATGAACGCGATCCCGCAGCAGCTGAAGCAGGCCATCGGCGTGGGCATCGGCCTGTTCATCGCCTTCATCGGCTTCGTGGACGCCGGGTTCGTCAGCCGCATCCCGGACGCCGCCGGCACCACCGTCCCCGTGCAGCTCGGCGCGGTCGGCCGTCTCACCGGCTGGCCCGTCCTCGTCTTCTGCCTCGGCGTACTGCTGACCATCGCGCTGCTCGCCCGCAAGGTGAAGGGCGCGATCCTCATCAGCATCGTGACGATGACCGTCGTCGCGATCGTCATCGACGCCGTCGCCGACATCAAGAGCTGGGGCCTGACCACCCCGAAGGTCCCCGACAAGCTCGTCGCCGCCCCGGACTTCGGGCTCGTCGGTCACTTCAGCCCGTTCGGCGGCTTCGCCGAGGCGGGGGTGCTCACCGCCGTCCTGCTGGTCTTCACCCTGATCCTCTCGGACTTCTTCGACGCCATGGGCACCATCGTCGGCATCAGCGCCGAGGCCGGACTGCTCGACGACAAGGGGCAGGTGCCCGGCATCGGCCGCGTCCTGTTCATCGACGGCGCCGCAGCCGTCGCAGGCGGTGTCGGCTCCGCCTCCTCCAACACCGCCTACATCGAGTCCGCGGCAGGCGTCGGCGAGGGCGCCCGCACCGGCTTCGCCAACCTGGTCACCGGCGGCCTGTTCGGCCTCGCGCTCTTCCTCACCCCGCTGCTGACCATCGTCCCGCTGCAGGCGGCCGCGCCCGCGCTGATCGCGGTGGGCTTCCTGATGATGACCCATGTCAAGCACATCGACTGGGACAGGTACGAGATCGCCATCCCGGCCTTCCTCACCATCGCCGCGATGCCCTTCACGTACTCGATAACCGATGGGATCGGCGCGGGCTTCCTGTCGTACGTGCTCATCAAGACGGTCCTCGGCAAGGCCAAGGAGGTCAACTGGCTGCTGTGGGGCGTCTCGGCGCTGTTCCTCGTCTACTTCGCCATCGATCCGCTGGAGCAGATCCTCGGAGTGAAGTGAGGCCGAGGGGGCGGTTCCGCCGAACCGCCCCCTTCCCCGTGTCTACTTCAGCGCCGCCTGCATCATCGCCCTGGCCACCGGCGCGGCAAGCCCGTTGCCGCTCACCTCGGAACGCGCCGCGTCCGACTGCTCCACCATGACCGCCACGGCGACCTCCTTGCCGCTGCTGTCGGACTTGCCGTACGAGGTGAACCACGCGTACGGCGTCTTGCTGTTGTTCTCGCCGTGCTGGGCGGTACCGGTCTTGCCGCCCACGGTCACCCCGTCGATCAGCGCGTTCGTACCGGTGCCGTCCTTCACGACCGTCTCCATCGCCGACCGCAACTGCTCGGCCGTGCCGGAGCTGACGATCTGCCGCGTGTCCGCGCTGTCGTCGTAGTCCTTCACCACATCGCCGCCACCGTCGGTGATCTGCGACACCATGTGCGGCGAGACCAGCTTGCCCCCGTTGGCCATGACCGCGGACACCATGGCCATCTGGAGCGGGGTCGCGGTGACGTCGAACTGGCCGATACCGGTCAGGGCGGTGGAGGACCTGTCCATGTCCGACGGGTACACGCTGGCGTAGGCCCGCACCGGCACGTCCTGCTCGTCGTCGTTGAAGCCGAACTTCTCGGCCATGGCCTTCACCTTGTCCTGCCCGAGGTCGACGGCCATCTTGGCGAAGACGTTGTTGCAGGAGTACTGCAGGGCGACGCGGATCGAGGCGTTCTCGCAGGGAGCCGACCGGTTCTCGTTCTCCAGTACCTGACGGGTGCCGGGCAGGGTGTACGGGTCGGGGCTGCGGGTGTGCTGGTTCACGTTCTCGTACAGCCCGTCCTCCAGCGCGGCCGCCGCCACGACCAGCTTGAACGTCGAGCCCGGCGGCAGCGGCTGGCGCAGCGCCCGGTTGGTGAGCGGCTTGTCCTTGTCCGCGTTCAGCCTCTTCCAGGCCGTCCCGGCCGTGTTGGCGTCGGTGAGCTGCGAGGGGTCGTACGACGGGGTCGACACCACCGCGAGGATCCTGCCGGTCTTCGGGTCGATGGCGACGGCCGCGCCCTTGTTGCCGCCGAGCGCGTCGTACGCCGCCTTCTGCACGGCCGGGTCGATCGTCGTGAGTACGTTGCCCGGTTCGGAGCGCTCACCGGTGACCGTGTCCAGCACGCTCTTCAGCTGGGTGTCCGTGCCGTTGAGGAGATCCGCGTAGATGCCCTCCAGCTGGGTCGGGGCGTAGGCCTGTGAGGCGTAGCCCGTCACCGACGCGTACAGCTTGCCGTTCTTGTACGTCCGTTTGTAGGCGAGGTCGCTGCCCTTCGTCCGTGCCGAGCCGGTGATCGAGTTTCCGGCCACGATGATGTTCCCGAGCGGCCGTGAGTACGTCTCGATCACGTTGCGCCGGTTGTCGTTGTCGTCCGCGAGGGCCGTGCCGTCGTAGTACTGCACCCAGGTCGCCCTGACCAGCAGGGCGAGCACGAGCAGCAGCGTGAAGACGGACGCTCGCCTGATCGTCTTGTTCATCCCGCTGGTGATGACGATCGAGACGGGCACATTCGTTCCCGTACGGCCGGTTTTCTCATCGCACGTTCAGGAAACCGGCCTCGTACGCGGCGATCACCGCCTGTGTCCGGTCCCGGGTGCCGGTCTTGGCCAGCACCGCCGCGACGTGCGACTTCACGGTGGCGGGGCCGACGTCCATGCGCCGGGCGATCTCCGCGTTGGTCAGCCCGGCGGCCATGTGCCGCAGCACCTCGCTCTCCCGCCCGGTGAGCCTGCTCACCCACGCCGGGGGTGCGGGCGCCCGGCGGGCGTGCTCGGCCGCGAGGGCCCGTACGGCCGACGGGAACAGCAGGCTGTCGGTGCGCGCGACCAGCCGTACCGCCTGGACGAGCGCATCGGCCTCCGCCCGCTTCAGCAGGAACCCGGCGGCTCCGGCGCGCAGCGCGTCGTACACATAGGAGTCGTTCTCGAAGGTGGTCACGACGACGACCCGGGGCGGCTCGTCGAGGGTGGCGAGGATCTGCTCGGTGGCCCGGATGCCGTCGACCTCCGGCATGCGGACGTCCATGAGGACGACATCGGGGCGCAGCTCCCGGACCACCGACACCGCCTCGGCGCCGGTCGACGCCTCGCCGACCACCTCCAGGCCGGGCTCGGCGGAGAGGATGGCCCGCAGGGCGGTGCGGACCATGCGCTCGTCGTCGGCGAGGACGACCCGGATCGCGGGTCGGGGCAGGCCCGTCTTTTCGTCGGTCACATGGATCCCTTCAGCGGAAGCCGGACGTGCAGGCGCCAGATGTCCCCGGCCGCGCCCGCGTGCGAGCTGCCGCCCAGCAGCCGTACCCGGTCGGCGATGCCGCGCAGGCCGTGGCCGCCGCCGGGGCGGGGAGCGGGGCAGGGACCGAGGGGGTTCTCGACGGTGATCTCCAGATGGCCGCCGGCCGCGGCGATGCGGAGGCCGACCGGTTCGGCTGCGTGCTTGAGGGCGTTGCTCAGGCCCTCCTGCACGATCCGGTACGCCTCCCGGGAGACCAGCGGCGGCAGGTCGTCGGTAGCGGTGTCGACGGTGGCCGTCACGCGCTGCCCGCCCGCCCTGGTCCGGCGCAGCAGCCCGTCCAGGTCGGATGCCAGGGTCGGTGCGGGGGCGGTGCCGGGGGCGTCGCCGTCGCGCAACACACCCAGGGCGGCGTCCAGTTCGCCGACCGTGCGCCGGGTGGTCTCCTCGATGGCGGCCAGCGCCTCGCGGACGAACTCCGGGTCGGTGTCGAGGACGCGGCGGGCCGCGCTCGCCTGGAGCGTGACGGCGCTCAGCGCATGTCCGACGGAGTCGTGCAGCTCGCGGGCGAGCCGGTTGCGGACGGCGAGGTCGGCGGCGCGCGCCTCGGCCGCGGCGAGCCGGTCCGCGGGGGTGGGCCCGAGCAGAGCGGGCGCCCACCGGGCGAGCAGGGCCCCGCAGGCGGCGGCGCAGGCGGCGAGGGCGACCAGCATGGCCAGGCCCACGACCGGGCAGAGCGCCTGCGCCCAGCCGTGGTCGAGGACTTCGGGGAGTCCGAGCCGCGGGTCGCGCAGCCCGGCGAGCAGGGGTATCGCGATCAGCATCACCGCGAACGGCGGTACGGCGAGCGACATCCCGGACACGATCCCGCCGAGCCCCAGATGCAGTGTGAACCAGGCGGCCGCACGCCCCCGTTCGGCCCGCGTCCGGGCCGGGCCGTGGGCGAGTGCGTCCGCGTCGAGGCCGCACAGGGCGCGGGCGGCGCCGGACTCCAGGGGGCGGGTCAGCGGGAAGAGCGAGGTGACGGTGGCGATCGGCAACCCGACCGCGAACGAGCCGAGTTGCAGGGGCAGGGACCCGAACACGTTGTCCACACCGGTGAGCGGCCCCACGATCACCGAGCCGACGAGGACGTAGGGCATGGCGAGCGCGCCGCCCAGGATCAGATGGATCCAGCGGCGGCGGGCCCGCCCTCCGAACAGGAGCCCCCACCCTGCGGTCACCGGGGGTTCCTGGCCGAGCGGTCCGCGAAGTGGTGGGCGGCGACGGTCGCCACGAGCAGGCCGACGATCATCTGGACAGCGTAGGTGAGACTCATCGCCGGTGTCGGGCGGTCGGCGAGGTCGTGGGACGTCACCAGGGCGGCGAGCGACATCCAGCCGCCCCAGCAGGCCACGGCACCCGAGCCGACCCAGATCAGGGCGAGCGGCACGGTGACCGGCAGTGGACGGCCGCGGCGGAAGGCGAGCTGCCAGGCGCCGGTGACGGCGGCGGCCAGGAAGCCGACGTAGACCACCTCCATGAGCCGGCCGCCGCCCGTGTTCCGCCCGGCCGTGAACCCACAGGCCCACAGCAGCCGGAGCGCGGCCGGGATCAGCGCGAGCACGGCCGCCGACGCGGCGGTCAGCCGCTGCGCGGCCGCCGTGGTCTGCGTGGGCAGTTCCCACATCCGCCCCCGCCACAGGTGCCCCCACCGCTCGCGGGCGTATCCGACGAACAGCGCCCCCAGAGCGAGCCCCTGCAGGATGAACCCGCCGTACACGACGGCGAACACCCATCCGTCGAGGAACGGCCGGTCGGCACCGCCCGAGTCACCCCGGTGGACGATCATCTGCAGCGGAAACCCCACCATGATCGGCGCGAGCAGGCCCGTGGCGACCCACATGGGCACCGCGAGCAGCAAGGCCGGCACCCGCAGCCCCCACGGGCGGGTCAGCAACAGCGCCAGCACGATGACGGCCGCGTCCATCAGCACGGTCAGACCGTTGGCGAGAGCCATGGTCACCCGGTGCTCCAGCAACGGACTTCCGTCCGGGACACCGAGCTGACTCCCGGCGATCCAGGCGAGTTTGAGACAGAGGTACGGCAGACAGGCGGCGATGGCCACGAGCCGCAGCAGCGGGCGTCGGCGTGAGGCGGTGACGGTGGTGGCCGCGGCGGTGGCGGTCGAGGAAGTCATGCCTCAACGCTCCCGCGCCCACGGGACGGTGCACTTCCTGCGCACCGACGATCCGTCTCCGCCGCACGGGGGAGCCGCCGTCCTCCTCACAGCCTCCGGGTCGCCAGCGTCAGCCGGTCTCTCGCGTCGAACAGGGCGTCCTTGATCATCTGCTCGTGGGCCGGGGTCAGCCGGGCCACCGGCACCGAGCAGCTGATGGCGTCGCGGGCGGGGGTGCGGTACGGGATCGCCACGCCGAAGCAGCGCAGGCCCAGCGTGTTCTCCTCGCGGTCGACGGCGAAGCCCTGTTCGCGGACCTGGTGCAGCTCCTCGATCAGCTTCTCGCGGTCGGTGAGGGTGTGCTCGGTCAGGGCGGGCAGCGTCTCCGGCAGGAGCTTGCGGACCTGCTCGTCGGTGTGGGTGGCGAGCAGTGCCTTGCCGAGGGACGTGGAGTGGGCGGGCAGACGCCGGCCGACGCGGGTGAAGGGACGCAGGTAGTGCTGCGACTGGCGGGTGGCCAGGTAGACGACGTTCGTGCCGTCGAGACGGGCCAGGTGGATGGTCTCCGTGGTGTCGTCGGAGAGGCGGTCGAGGGTCGGCCGCGCCGCCGCCACCACCTCGTCGCCGTCGATGTAGGACGTGCCGACCAGCAGCGCCCGCACGCCGATGCCGTACCGCGTCCCTGTCGCGTCCGTCTCCACCCAGCCCAGCTCCACGAGCGTGCGCAGCAGCATGTAGAGGCTGGACTTGGGGTAGCCCACGGCCTCCTGGACGGCCGCGAGGGAGTGCATGCCGGGCTTGCCGGCGAAGTACTCGAGCAATTCAACGGTCCGTACCGCGGACTTGACCTGCGCCCCGCCGCCTGTCTCGCCTTCCGACATCACCCTTGACCCCTTCGTTCGACGAGGACCTAGATATATAGTCTCCGAGCAGCGAATTCATCATCAGAGACAGTGTTCAGTATATCGAACGCACCTGATGGTTGACCCAGGAAGTGCGGCCTTACTTGGAGGGACCCGCGGTGGCAGCAGCACCAGTCTGGAGTGTCGACCCGCGCACCGGGAAGCAGCGTGAACAGGTTGCGGTGGAGGCCACAGCCCAGGAGGTGGACGCGGCCGTCAGGGCGGCGCACGCCGCGCGCGGCGCCCTCGCCGACCGCAGCGTCCGCTCCGCCTTCCTCCGCTCGGCCGCCGCCGGCCTGGAAGCGGCCAAGGACGGCCTGATCGAGACCGCCGACGCCGAGTCCGCCCTCGGCCCCGTCCGGCTGACCGGCGAACTCGCCCGTACCGCCTACCAGTTGCGGGCCTTCGCCGACATCGTCGACGAGGGCGCCTTCCTGGACGTCGTCATCGACCACCCGGACGACACCGCCACCCCGCCCATACCGGACCTGCGCCGCTACAAGGTCCCGCTGGGTGTCGTGGCCGTCTACTCCGCCTCCAACTTCCCCTTCGCCTTCTCCGTCGCCGGCGGCGACACCGCGAGCGCGCTGGCCGCGGGCTGCCCGGTGGTCGCCAAGGCCCACCCCGACCACCCGGCCCTGTCCGAGCTGGTCGCCAAGGTGCTGCGCCGGGCCGCGGCCGGGCACGGCATCCCCGAGGGCATCGTCGGCCTCGTGCACGGCTTCGACGCGGGCGTCGAGCTGATCGAGCACCCGCTCGTCGCCGCCGCGGGCTTCACCGGCTCGGTGCGCGGCGGGCGTGCCCTGTTCGACGCGGCCGCCGCACGTGCGGTGCCGATCCCCTTCCACGGCGAGCTGGGTTCACTGAACCCGGTCGTGGTGACCGAGGCCGCCGCGGCCGAGCGGGCGGAGGCGATCGGGACCGGGCTTGCCGGGTCCATGACGCTGGGCGTCGGCCAGTTCTGCGTCAAGCCGGGTCTGGTGCTGGTGCCGTCCGGCGCCGCGGGCGACGGCCTAGTGAAGGCGCTCACGGACGCGGTCAGCGACACCGACGCGGGTGTCCTCCTCGACCACCGCATGCGGGACAACTTCATCGCGGGCGTCGCCGAGCGGGCGCGGCTGCCCGAGGTGGACTCGCCGGTCACACCGGGTGCGGGCGGCGAGCACACGGTCAGTGCGGGGTTCCTCACGGTGGCGGCGGGCCGGCTGGCCGAGCAGGGGGCGTACGACCTGCTGCTGGAGGAGTGCTTCGGGCCGGTCACCGTGGTGGTCCGGTACGAGGACGAGGGCGAGGCGACGGCGGTGCTGTCGCGGCTGCCGGGCAACCTCACGGCGACGGTCCACCTGTCCACGGAGGAGGCCGCAGGTCAGGGCAGGGGCGCGGAGATCCTCGCCGAGCTGACTCCGCTGGCCGGACGCGTGCTGGTGAACGGATGGCCGACGGGCGTGGCCGTGGCGCCGGCCCAGCATCACGGCGGGCCGTACCCGGCGACGACCTCCACCTCCACGTCCGTGGGCGGTACCGCGATCGAGCGGTGGCTGCGGCCCGTCACCTACCAGAACGCGCCGGAGGCCCTGTTGCCGCGGGAGCTCCGGGACGACAACCCGCTGGGGCTTCCCCGCCGGTTCGACGGCAGCCTCGAACGCTGAACCGATCGGCAGGACGGTGGAAAGGGAACCTGGGACACTCTCGCAATGGACGTACGACTTCCCGAACTCCCCTTCCCCCTCCGCACCTACGGGCCCGACGGCGACTGGTCCTACGAGGGGGGCGTGCTCACCGGGTGGGCCGGGCCCCGGCAGGATCGGTTCGTCACGCCCACCGGGGAGGCGCTGGAGCCCGCCACGGACGCGCCCCGGCTGCTCGGGGCGCCCGAAGGCGACTTCCAGCTGCTCGCGCGGGTCACCGTCGGGTTCAACGGGTCCTTCGACGCCGGAGTCCTCTACGTCCACGTCGGCGACCGCGCCTGGGCCAAGCTCTGCCTGGAGTACTCCCCGGACGTGCCCACCGTCTGCACGGTGGTCACCCGGGGACACTCCGACGACGCGAACTCCTTCACCGTGGAGGGGAGTTCCGTGTGGCTGCGGGTCAGCCGGACCGGACGGGCCTTCGCCTTCCACGCCTCCCGGGACGGCGAGCGCTGGACCTTCGTCCGGCTCTTCACCCTCGGTGAGGAGAAGGAGACCGGCGCGGCGCTGGTCGGCTTCATGACCCAGTCGCCGATGGGGGAGGGCTGTGTGGTCACCTACGACCGCATCGCGTTCAGGCCCGGCTGGCCGGACGACCTGCGAGACGGCAGCTGAGGACGCGGCCGCGGACGGGGGCACCTGGTCCGGCGTCACGGAACCGCGGCGGATGCGGTCACGTCCTCCGTTGCATGATCAGTGAACGTGTGAAGGGCACCCTGGTGATCCGTACCGCCGTGCCCGCCGAAGCCGAGGTCATCGCCGATCTGCACTTCCGGGCCCGCTCCACGTACTACCCGGACGGCGTCCCGCAGGCCGACGTCGACTGGTGCGGGGCCTGGCGCGGGTCCATCGAGCGCCCCGACGGGCATGTGCTGTGCGCTGTCGAGCAGGGCCGGATCGTGGGGGTCGCCTCTTTCCGCACCCAGGACGGCGCACCGGCGGACACGGTCAAGCTGTTCCAGTTCCACGTCGACCCCGGCCACTGGCGCTCCGGGATCGGCAGGGCCCTGCACGCGGCCTGTGTCGAGGAATGGCACGCCGACGCCAAGCGCACGGCCGTGCTCGACGTGCACGTGGACAACCGGCGCGCCCAGGCCTTCTACACCCGTCAGGGCTGGATCCCCGACCCGGAGAACCCGCCCGCCGAGGGCGACCACCATCTGTTCCTGCGCTTCCGCGTGCCCGGGGAATGAACGTGGCTGTTTGAACGTTCACGTACCGGACGGAGAGAGCCTCCGCGCCCGTACGACCTGGAGAGAGCCGAAGACATGCGCGTCGAGATCTGGAGCGACATCGCCTGCCCGTGGTGCTACGTGGGCAAGGCCCGCTTCGAGAAGGCGCTGGCCGCCTTCCCGCACCGCGACGAGGTCGAGGTGGTGCACCGCTCCTTCGAGCTCGACCCGGGCCGCGCCAAGGGCGATGTGCAGCCGGTGATCACCATGCTCACCCGGAAGTACGGCATGAGCGAGGCGCAGGCCCAGGCCGGCGAGGACAACCTGGGCGCCCAGGCCGCCGCCGAGGGCCTGGACTACCGCACCCGGGACCGCGACCACGGCAACACCTTCGACATGCACCGACTGCTGCACTTCGCCAAGGAACAGGGCCGGCAGGACGAGCTGATCCAGATCCTGTACCGGGCCAACTTCGCCGAGGAGCGGTCCGTGTTCACCGAGGGCGACGCGCGCCTTGTGGAGCTGGCCGTCGAGGCCGGACTGGAGGCGGAGGCCGTCCGTACGGTGCTCGCCGACCCGGCCGCGTACGCCGACGAGGTCCGCGCCGACGAGCGCGAGGCCGCCCAGCTCGGTGCGAACGGCGTGCCGTTCTTCGTCCTGGACCGCACGTACGGCGTCTCCGGCGCCCAGCCCGCCGAGGTCTTCACCCAGGCGCTGAGCCAGGCCTGGGGCGAGCGGTCCCCGCTGAAGCTGGTCGACCAGGGGGACCAAGGAGACGGGGCGGCCTGTGGCCCGGACGGGTGCGCGGTGCCCCAGCACTGAGAAACCGCAGGTCGGCGCGGACGTATAAGCGTTTCTAAGCGGATCCAAGCAAAAATCCGCAATGGACTACTACTTCCTCGGGCCGCAGAGTGGACCCATGGAGACCACGGAGACGTTCGAGAGCCTCGTCCGCGCCGAGTTCACCCCGAAGAGCATCTTTCTCAACACCGCCAGCAACGGCCTGCTGCCGGGCCGCACCGTCACCGCCCTGCATGAGGCGGCCCTGCTGCGGGCCGAGGGCAGGCCGCTGACCTCGCTGTACGAGGACGTGGAGGCCTGCCGGGCCGCGTACGCCCGGCTCGCCGGCGTCCCGGCCACCCGGGTCGCGTTGGGCGCCTCGGTCGCCGCGCACACCGGCGTGATCGCCGCCTCGCTGCCGGCCGGCGCCGAAGTCCTCACCGCCGAGGACGACTTCACCTCCGTGCTGAACCCCTTTCACGTCCGCGGCGATCTCAAGGTCCGCACGGTGCCGCTGGAGCGGATCGCCGAGTCCGTCCGCCCGGGTACCGCACTGGTCGCCCTCAGCGCCGCACAGTCCGCCGACGGGCGGCTCGCCGACCTGGCGGCCGTGCGCACGGCCGCCCGCGAGCACGGCGCGCGCACCTACGTCGACTTCTCGCAGTCCGCGGGCTGGCTGCCGATGGACGCGGACGCCGACGACTTCAGCGCGGCGGTCGCCTTCAAATGGCTGCTCGGCCCGCACGGCGCGGCCTTCCTCGTGGTCCCGGAGGACTTCGGCGGTCTGACCCCGGTGCTCTCGGGCTGGGTCGCGGCCGAGCAGCCGTGGGACAGCTGTTACGGCCCGGTCGCCGAACTCGCCCACTCCGCACGGCGCTTCGACCTGACCCATGCCCTGTTCACCTTCGCCGGACTGCGCCGCTCGCTCGACCTGATCGAGGAACTCGGCGTGGCCGCCGTCCACGCCCACGACCTGGCCCTCGCCGACCGGTTCCGCGCCGGGCTCGCGACCCTCGGGCACGAGCCCGTGCCCGCACCCGGCTCCGCGATCGTCTCGGTCCCCGGGCTCGGCGGCCGCCAGCCCGACCTGAGCCGCGCCGGCATCGAGGTCTCCGACCGCGCGGGCAACCTGCGTGCGGCCTTCCACCTGTACAACACGACCGCGGACGTGGACCGCCTGCTGGACGCCCTGTCCGGCTGACAGACACGACCGGGCCGGAGCCTCCCGTCCCACACGAGGAGGCCCCGGCCCGGTGCTCAGGGGGTTACTTCACCGGGGTGAAGTCGCGCGCGCCGATGAACTCGGGACGGCGCACCGGCGCCGCGAACGGCTCCACCGCCTCGTTCTCCACGCTGTTGAAGACGATGAAGACGTTGCTGCGCGGGAACGGCGTGATGTTGTCGCCGGAGCCGTGCATGCAGTTGCAGTCGAACCAGGTCGCCGAACCCGCCCGGCCCGTGAAGAGCCGGATGCCGTGCTCGCTCGCCAGCTTGGTCAGCGCCTCGTCGGACGGGGTGCCCGCGTCCTGCATCTGCAACGACTTCTTGTAGTTGTCCTTGGGCGTGGCCCCGGCGCAGCCCAGGAACGTCCGGTGCGAGCCCGGCATGATCATCAGGCCGCCGTTGGTGTCGTGGTTCTCGGTCAGCGCGATCGAGACGGACACCGTGCGCATGTTCGGCAGGCCGTCCTCGGCGTGCCAGGTCTCGAAGTCCGAGTGCCAGTAGAAGCCGCTCGCGCCGAAACCCGGCTTGACGTTGATCCGGGACTGGTGGACGTACACGTCGGAGCCGAGGATCTGCCGGGCGCGGCCGACCACCCGCTCGTCCCGCACCAGGTTCGCGAACAGCTCGCTGATCCGGTGCACTTCGAAGACCGAGCGGATCTCCTGCGACTGCGGCTCGATGACCGAGCGCTCGTCGGCGCGGACCGCCGGGTCGGTCAGCAGCCGCTCCAGCTCACTCCGGTAGACCTCGACCTCGTCGGGGGTGATCAGCTGGTCGACGGCGAGGAAGCCGTCGCGCTCGTACCCCTGCAGGTCCGCGGCCGGGATCGGCCCCGGCGTGTCCGGGGAGCCCCAGAGGACCGGGTCCTGGCGGGGGACGGTCACCTCGGCGGCGCCGCGGCTGGGATACAGGTCGGTGACGGTGGTCATGGGTGTCACACCTCCTCGGGCTCGGTGAGCAGCGGATAGACGCCGTTCTCGTCGTGGTCCTCCCGTCCGGTGACGGGCGGGTTGAACACACAGATGCAGCGGAAGTCCTCCTTGACGCGCAGGGTGTGCCGCTCGTGCCCGTCGAGGAGGTACATGGTGCCGGGGGTGATCGTGTACGTCTTCCCGGCCTCGTGGTCGGTGAGTTCGGCCTCGCCCTCGACGCAGACGACGGCCTCGATGTGGTTGGCGTACCACATCGACGTCTCGGTCCCGGCGTACAGGATGGTCTCGTGCAGGGAGAAACCGACCCGCTCCTTGGCGAGGACGATCCGCTTGCTCTCCCAGGTGCCGGACTTGGCCTTCACATGCCGGTCGGTGCCTTCGATGTCCTTGAACGATCGGACGATCACGGTGCTGTGCTTCCTCCTCGGTGGATGGTGCTAGGCGGTTTCGCGGACGGCACGGGCGAGGACGCTCAGGCCCTCGTCCAGCTCGTCGGGGGTGACGGTGAGCGCGGGCAGCAGCTTGACGACCTCGCTCTCCGGTCCGGAGGTCTCGATGAGCAGCCCGAGTTCGAAGGCCCGCCGGGCGATCCGCTCGGCCCGCTCCTTCGCGTGGAACTCCAGGCCCCACACCAGGCCGCGCCCGCGGTACTCCTTCACGTCGGCGAGGTTCTCCTCGGTGATCGAGATCAGCGCCTGCTCGATCTGCTCACCGCGGGCCCGGGTCTGCTTCTCCATCGCGGAGCCGTCGGCCCAGTACGTCTCCAGGGCCGCGGTGGCCGTGACGAACGCGGGGTTGTTGCCGCGGAAGGTGCCGTTGTGCTCGCCCGGCTCCCAGACGTCGAGCTCGGGCTTGAACAGGCACAGCGACATCGGCAACCCGTAGCCGCTGATCGACTTGGAGACCGTGACGATGTCGGGCGTGATGCCCGCCTCCTCGAAGGAGAAGAAGGCGCCCGTACGACCGCAGCCCATCTGGATGTCGTCGACGATGAGCAGCATGTCCTGCCGCTCGCACAGGCCGGCGAGCGCCCGCAGCCACTCCGGGCGCGCCACGTTGATGCCGCCCTCGCCCTGCACGGTCTCCACGATCACGGCGGCGGGCTTGTTGAGGCCGGAACCCTGGTCCTCCAGCAGCCGCTCGAACCACAGGAAGTCCGGGACCTGGCCGTCGAAGTAGTTGTCGAACGGCATCGGTGTGCCGTGCACCAGCGGGATGCCGGCGCCGGCCCGCTTGAAGGCGTTGCCGGTGACGGCGAGGGAGCCGAGCGACATGCCGTGGAAGGCGTTGGTGAAGGAGACGATCGCCTCCCGGCCCTTCACCTTCCGGGCGAGCTTCAGCGCCGACTCCACCGCGTTGGTGCCGGTCGGCCCCGGGAACATGACCTTGTACGGCAGGTCGCGCGGGCGCAGCACCAGGTCCTGGAAGGTCTGCAGGAACGACCGTTTGGCCGTGGTCGACATGTCCAGGCCGTGGGTGACACCGTCCCGGGACAGATAGTCGATCAATGCCCGTTTCAGTACCGGGTTGTTGTGTCCGTAGTTGAGTGAGCCGGCCCCGGCGAAGAAGTCGAGGTACGCATGGCCGTCCTCGTCGTACATACGGCTGCCCTGCGCACGGTCGAACACGGTGGGCCAGCCGCGGCAGTAGCTGCGCACCTCGGACTCGAGGGTCTCGAAGACGCTGAGGTCGGGCTGGGTGATGGTCACGGTGAATCGCTCCTCAGTGCGAGGTGGAGGGGGCCAACGGGCCGATGCGGTACAGGACTTCGGAGTCGTGCGGGCCGTCGGGGAACAGCTCGGCGGGGAACAGGACCTCGCGGGAGAGGTCCGCGCCGTGCCGGGCGGCGAACGAGGTGAACAGGCGCTCGGAAGCGGTGTTCCCGGGGGTGATGGTGGTCTCGACGGCGGTGATGCCGCGTTCGGCGGCGAGCCGGGTGGTCAGCCCGTCCAGCAGTGCGGCGGCGATGCCGAGACCCCGGTGGGCGGTGTCGACGGCGACCTGCCAGACGAGCAGGGTGCCGGGGCGGTCGGGCCGCACGTACCCGGTGACGAAACCGACGGCCCCGCCGTCCGCGCCGCGCGCCACCGCCGAGGTGCCGGCGAAGTCCCGGCACCACAGCAGATAGCTGTACGAGGAGTTCAGGTCGAGGGTTTTCGAGTCCTTGGCGAGACGCCAGAGCGTGGCTCCGTCGGTCACCGCCGGTCGGTCGATGAGAAGGTCTGCTGGTCGGGCAGTCATGCGGCACGAATTTAGCGAGGCAAATTCAGAAATGCACGAGCGGGTTGGCGCGGACTGATGCCAGAGCCTGTGAAATGTCCAGATTCTCCCATATCAAACTGGGACAAAATCCCCCTGATGTGGAGTGTGTCACAGCTCAGAAATCCATACGAAACCTTGTTGTTTAGCCTCGCAAAAAGCGGGCAGAAGAAGACGGGAAGCTATCGCCGAATGAATTCGCAGGAATTGTGAACCTAATTTGAATACTGGGTCCGGGAAAAGGAAACGGCCCGCGCGAAAGGCGCGGGCCGCTGTCGGTCGGGTGATCCTGGTCACCGCCAGGCCGCGTTCGCCGCGCGGCGGGCTCCCTCCAGGTCCACCGTCAGTCCGCGCTCGGCCAGGGCCGTGCCCAGGGCCGCCAGAGAGCTGTGCACGGCGCCCGGCGACGCGTCGGGGCCGTAGTGGTTGACCCGGATCATCTCCTCGGCCAGGGCGCCGCCCCCGGCGGCCAGCGGCAGCGCGGGATCGCTCTCCAGCGCCCGGGCCACCAGCTCCGAGGCCACGAGCCCGGCCGCAACGCGCAGCGTCGTCGCGACCGGCGCCGCTTCCCGCGCTTCGTGGACGTACGGCTCCAGGCCGCCGCCCAGGGCCGCGGCGCCCGCCCGGGTCGCCGCGGCGGCAGAGGCGTGCCTGGCCATCACCGTCTCCGGGCCGGCGGACTCGATCCGCTCCAGGCACGCCTCCAGCGCCAGCATCTCCAGCTGCGCGGGAGCGTGCAGCAGCGCCTTGCGGCCGCCGTCGATCCAGCGTTCCTTCCAGTCGAGGAGGGAGAGGTAGGAGCGGCGCGGGGCATTCGGGTTGGCCGCCATACGGGCCCATGCCCGCTCGCTCACCGAGATCGCCGACACGCCCGCAGGTCCGCCCATCGCCTTCTGGGCCCCGATCACGCACAGGTCCACACCCCACGCGTCCGGCAGCACCGGCTCCGCCCCGACGGAGGCGACCGCGTCCAGGTAGAACAGCGCGCCGTGCTCCCGTACCGCCTCGCCGATCTCCGCGACCGGATTGGTGTTGCCGGTCGCCGCCTCCGCATGGACGAGGGACACGAAGTCGATCTCCGGGTGGGCGGCGAACGCCTGCCGGACCTGGGCGGCCGTCACCGCGGTGTGGAACGGCACCGAGAGGTCGATCACGGTCGCCCCGCAGTCCCGTAGCCAGTCCCCGAAGGTCTGGCCGTAGGGGCCCGTGATCACGTTCAGCGCCGTCGTGCCGGGGCCCGCCGCCGCACGGATCGCACCCTCCAGCGGCAGCAGCGCCTCACCCTGTGTGATCACGACGTCCTGCCGGGTGTCCAGCAGCCGGGCCACCCGGTCCTCGATGGTGGCGAACCGCTCGGCGTTCAGCGGGGGCAGATCGAGGAAAGGGTGGGTCACGGCGCTTCTCTCTCTTCGTTCATGGGGGTCGACTCCGTCGATCTTAAGTCGAACGGCTTCGTAACCATGGGTTTGATTTGAGAGACTCAAACTCTTCCTTATAATCGGAACCCACAGTTCCCCCCTAGGAGATCCCCCCATGAAAACGCTCGGACGCCGGACCCGCCTTCTGGCAGCCACCACCGCGACGGCCGGGCTCGTGCTCGTGGCCGGCTGCTCCGCCGGCGACTCGGGCGGCAAGACCACCGTCAAGGGGGTCCACCTCGTCAAGGCCGGTCAGCTGACCACCTGCACCCACCTGCCCTATCCGCCGTTCCAGTCGGAGATCGACGGCAAGGTGCAGGGCTTCGACGTCTCCCTCATCGACCTCGTGGCCAAGGACCTGGGCGTCAAGCAGCAGATCCTCGACACCCCGTTCGAGAACTTCAAGACGGGTGCCTTCCTCAACTCCGGCCAGTGCGACCTGGCCGCCGCCGGCATGACCATCACCGCCGAGCGCAAGAAGAACGTCGACTTCTCCGACCCGTACTTCGAGGCCACCCAGGCCGTCCTGGTCGACCGGAAGAGCGGCGTCGGCTCGCTCGCCGACGTCAAGGCCAAGGGCAGGAAGCTCGGCGCCCAGGCGCAGACCACCGGCGAGGACTACGCCAAGACCAAGGGCTACGACCCGGTCTCCTTCCACTCCTCCGACGCGGTCCTCAACGGCCTGCGCACCGGCCAGGTCCAGGCCGTCATCATCGACTACCCGGTCGTCCAGGGCTGGCTGAAGGACAAGGCGAACGCCGACGCCTTCAAGGTCGTCGACAACCTCAACACCGGTGAGCAGTACGGCTTCACGGTGAAGAAGGGCAACACGGCGCTGCTCGCCGCCGTCGACAAGGCCCTGAAGAACGCCAAGGCCGACGGCACCTACAAGAAGATCTACGAGCAGTGGATCGGCCCGTACGCCGCTTCTGCGGCACAGGGTGACTCCGCCGCCTCGCCGTCCGCCTCCTGACCCCATGACCGACACGAAGACACAGATCCAGCCGAGGAAGCCAGGTCTCACGCGCCGCCAGAAGCGCCGGCTGTCGCGCGGGGCGCAGTACGCCGTCTTCGTCGCCGCCGTGGCCGCGTTCGCGGCCGCGGCGGACTGGGGACGGCTGAAGAACCAGTTCGCGCAGCTCCACATCGCCGAGCAGATGTTCCCGGACGTCATCACGGTGGCGTTGAAGAACACCGTGCTGTACACCCTGTCCGGCTTCGTCGTCGGCCTGGCCCTCGGCATGCTCATCGCCCTGATGCGGCTGTCCTCCGTCGGGCCCTACCGCTGGGTCGCCGGCATCTACATCGAGATCTTCCGGGGCCTGCCGGCCCTCCTGATCTTCATCTTCGTCGGCGTCGGCGTACCGCTGGCCTTCCCGGACATCCAGTACCCCGGCGGCACCTACGGCAAGGTCGCCGTCGCGCTCGGCCTGGTCTCCGCCGCCTACATGGCGGAGACGATCCGCGCCGGCATCCAGGCGGTGCCCAAAGGGCAGATGGAGGCGGCCCGATCGCTGGGCTTCTCGCCCGCCCGGGCCATGATCTCCATCATCGTCCCGCAGGCCTTCCGCATCATCCTGCCGCCGCTGACCAACGAACTCGTCCTGCTCTTCAAGGACTCCTCGCTGGTGCTGTTCCTCGGCGTCACACTGGAGGAGCGCGAGCTGTCCAAGTACGGCAACGACCTGGCCAGCACGACCGCCAACTCCACCCCGATCCTGGTCGCCGGCCTGTGCTACCTGCTCATCACCGTTCCGCTCGGCTTCGTCGTCCGTCGTATGGAGTCCAAGTCCCAGGAGGCGATCCGTTGAGCCGCCCGGAGATCCGCGTCCAGGGCCTGCACAAGTCCTTCGGCGACAACCATGTCCTGCGCGGCATCGACCTGGAGATCGGCCAGGGTGAGGTCGTCTGTGTCATCGGCCCGTCCGGCTCCGGCAAGTCGACCCTGCTGCGCTGTGTCAACCTGCTGGAGGAGCCCACCGGGGGACAGGTCTTCGTCGGCGACACCGAGATCACCGACCCGGACGTCGACATCGACGCCGTACGTCGCCGGATCGGCATGGTCTTCCAGCAGTTCAACCTCTTCCCGCACCTGAACGTCACCGAGAACCTCACGCTCCCGCAGCGACGGGTCCTCAAGCGGGGCAAGGCCGCGGCGGCGAGGACCGCCGCCGAGAACCTCGCCCGGGTCGGCCTCTCCGAGAAGGCGGACGCCTACCCTTCCTCCCTCTCCGGCGGCCAGCAGCAGCGCGTGGCCATCGCCCGCGCGCTCGCCATGGGCCCCGAGGTGATGCTGTTCGACGAGCCGACCTCCGCGCTCGACCCGGAACTCGTCGGGGACGTCCTCGCCGTGATGCGCAGGCTCGCCGAGGAGGGCATGACCATGATGGTCGTCACCCACGAGATGACCTTCGCCCGCGAGGTCGCCGACCGGGTCGTCTTCATGGACGGCGGCGTGATCGTCGAGGACGGCAGCCCGGACCAGGTCATCGGCAGCCCCCGCCACGACCGCACCCGGCACTTCCTGTCCCGGGTGCTCGACCCGGCGATGGCCGAGGTGGAGGAGGGGACCTCCGTCCAGGCGGAGAAGACCGAGTCCTAGCTCACTGCCGGAACCCGGTCCCGGCTCACTAAGGTGCCGAGTATGAGCGATCACGCGGTGCTGCACGTGAAGGGCCGGGTCCTGGTCGGGCCGGAGGACGTCCGCGACGAGCTGTGGGTGGTCGGGGGACGTGTCTGCCACGACCGCCCCGCCGGCGTCCGGGACGTCCGGACCGTCGAGGGCTGGGCGCTGCCCGGCCTGGTCGACGCGCACTGCCACGTGGGCCTGGGCACGGACGGTCCGGTGGACGCGGACACCGCCGAGAAGCAGGCGCTGACCGACCGGGAGACCGGCACCCTGCTGATCCGGGACGCGGGCTCGCCCTCCGACACCCGCTGGATCGACGACCGCGAGGACCTCCCGAAGATCATCCGGGCGGGCCGGCACATCGCCCGCACCCGCCGCTACATCCGCAACTACGCCCACGAGGTCGAGCCGGACGAACTCGTCGCCTACGTCGCCCAGGAGGCCAGGCGCGGTGACGGCTGGGTCAAGCTGGTCGGCGACTGGATCGACCGCGACCTCGGCGATCTGTCCGCCTGCTGGCCCCGCGAGGCGGTCGAGGCGGCCATCGCCGAGGCCCACCGCCTGGGCGCCCGTGTCACCGCGCACTGCTTCGCCGAGAGTTCGCTGCGCGATCTGGTGGAGGCGGGCATCGACTGCGTCGAGCATGCGACGGGCCTGACGGAGGACCTGATCCCGCTGTTCGCCGAGCGCGGCGTCGCGATCGTCCCGACCCTCGTCAACATCGCCACGTTCCCGCAGCTCGCGGCCGGCGGGGAGCACAGGTACCCGCGCTGGTCGGCCCACATGCGCCGGCTGCACGAGCGCCGCTACGACACCGTGCGCGGGGCCTACGACGCCGGTATCCCGGTGTACGTCGGCACGGACGCGGGCGGCTCACTGGCCCACGGCCTGGTGGCGGCCGAGGTCGCCGAACTGGTCACCGCGGGCATCCCGCCGGTCGAGGCGCTGGCGGCGACGAGCTGGGGCGCCCGGGCCTGGCTGGGCCGCCCCGGCCTGGAGGAGGGCGCACCGGCCGATCTGGTGGTGTACGAGTCCGACCCGCGGGCGGATGTCCGGGTGCTGGCGGCACCGCGCCGGGTGGTGCTGAACGGGCAGGTGGTGGAGTAGTGGTGGCGTAGAGGAACGCGTGTGCCCAGCGATCCGAAAGCCAGTGCGGAATCTCCACGATGGAGTGAAGTAACGCAGGATTGCTGACCGTTCACCCACCGTGCGCAAAGGTTGACGGGTCCCAAGCATGTTCCGTCTGGGGGTCCCCCGCCTTGAACAGCAACAACTTCCCTATGCCCGCACGCCGTCTCGCCGCGGCAGCGACGGTCACCGCCCTGGCCGCAGGTCCCGCGCTCCTGGGCGCGGGCGCCGCGCACGCGACCACCGACCACGGTCGCGCCTCCGCCGTCGTGCTCCGCACCGGGCTCGATGTGTCCCTGCTCAACAAGACCGTGAACGTCCCGCTCGCGGTCACCCTCAATGAGGTGCAGGCGCCACGGAGCGCCGACAGGACAGCGCTGACGGCACGGCTCGACGGCGTGAACGGCGGCAAGCCGTTCACGATGGTCGGTGCCGAGGTCGCGACGGCCAGAGCCACGGTGAACGGGAAACTCGCCGAGGGCTCGGTCCGTCTCGCCCACGCCAGGCTGCACGTCCCGGGCCTGCCCCTGCTCTCCCTCGTGGAGGTCGGCACGGTCACCGCGAAGGCGACCTGCGAGGCCGGTGAGCGGCCCGTCGCCTCCGCGAACGTCCTCGGCGCCGTCACGGTCCTCGGCAAGCGCGTCACCCTGACCGCCGGCGGCCCGACCGAGGTGAAGGTGCCCGGCGTCGGAGAGGTGAGCCTCGACCTCTCCCAGCGCCGGGCCGAGTCCCGCACGGCGGCCGCGACGGCCCTCGAACTCAAGGTCTCCGTCAACCCGTTGAAGCTCAACGTGGCCGAGGTGGAAGGAACGATTACTCTCGCCAAGGCGACCTGCGAGTCACCGATGGTCGCGCCCACCGAGCACCCGGTACCGAGCCACGACCCGGCGTCCGGGGTGAAGCCCCAGGGCGGCCGCGCCGACCTCGCGGAGACGGGGGGCAACTCGGCGACGCCGTACATCGCGGGCGGTGCGCTGGCGTTGCTGCTGGTCGGCGGCGGAGCGGTGACGGTGGCACGACGCAGGCGCGGGTGACGGCCGGCCGGGGGCCGACGGACGCCCGCGCGCCGCTGCTCGCCCAGTGGCAGCGGCGCCGTCGGTAGCCGGTTCGGGTCACCGGTGCGGGCGCAGCCTGCCGCAGGGTCCCGGTATGGTCCGGGTCTGCCGCGATCTCGTCGCGCATCGCCTCCACCGCTTCGCGCGGGACGGGCAGCCCGACGGCATCGACCAGGAGCGGACCCGGACCGTAGGACCACCGAGCGCCTTGGCGCCGGGCGAGACCGGTGAGCGGGGTGGGATGCGGGACTACGGCAGTACAGCCGACAGAGCCCGCAAGAACCCGCTCACCGTGGTCCGGTCCCGCACCGCCACGCGTACCCATTCCTCACCGAGCCCGGGAAACGTGTCCCCACGCCGTACCGCGTATCCCAGTTCACGCAGGCGCCGTCGTACCACTGCGGCCCCGGGCATTCCGACCAGCAGGAACGGCCCCTCCGCCGGCCCGGCCACCCGTACGCCACGCTTCGCGAACGCCGCCAGCCCCGCCACCAGATGGGCCCGGTCCGCCGCGATCCGATGCGCCGCGTGCGCCGCCTCCGCCAGCGCCCGCGGCGCCACGCACGCCTCGGCCGCGGCCAGAGCGGGTGTGGACACCGGCCACAGCGGCTGCGCCCGCTCCAGCTCCGCGACGGTCTCCGGCGCGGCCAGCACGTACCCGATCCGCAGCCCGGCCAGCCCCCATGTCTTGGTCAGGCTGCGCAGGATGATCAGCCCGGGCACATCGGTCCGCCCGGCAAGCGCCTCCCGCTCCCCGGGCACCGCGTCCATGAACGCCTCGTCGACCACCAGGGTGCGCCCCGGACGGGCGAGTCCGGCGATCGCGGCGGCCGGGTGCAGTACCGACGTCGGATTGGTCGGGTTCCCGATCACCACCAGGTCGGCGTCCTCCGGGACGGCCGCCGGATCCAGCCGGAAGCCGTCCGCCTCCCGCAGCAGCACCCGGTCCACGGAGTGGCCCGCATCCCGCAGCGCCGCCTCCGGCTCCGTGAACTGCGGGTGCACGACGACCGGCCGGCGCACCTTCAGCGCCCGCGCCAGCAGCACGAACGCCTCCGCCGCCCCGGCCGTCAGCAGCACCCGCTCCACCGGCAGCCCGTGCCGTGCCGCCACCGCCGCTCGCGCGGCCCGCCCGTCCGGGTAGGCCGCGAGCGACGACAGGGACCCGGCGATCTCCTCCCGCAGCCAGGCCGGAGGGGTGTCCGCACGGACGTTGACGGCGAGGTCGACCAGTGCGGACCCGTCGTCACGGACCTCGGCGTCCCCGTGATGACGCAGATCGTGTCCGGTGCCCCCGGTGTCCTCAGTGCGCATGGCTGTGCGTGTGCCCCCCGTGATGATGGTGCCCGTGCCCGTGGTGGTGGCCGTCGTCGTCCGGGTGGAAGTGCGGCTGCTGAGGCAGCCCCACCTTGTCCTCGAAGCCGGGCAGCGCGATCCGGTACACACAGGAGTCGCAGTTCATCCGGAGGTCGCCCTTGACGGCCTCCTCGTACCGCTCCATCACCAGGTCCAGCAGCTCCGGCTCGGGCCCGATGACGTCCGCCGAGCGCACCTCGACCTCCGGGTGCGCGGCCGCCCAGCCCTCGGTCTGCCGGCGCACCCGGTCCGGCAGGATGCCCGTGAACAGGAAGTAGGGCAGGACGACGATCCGCCGGGCCCCGAGCCGCACACAGCGGTCGAGCCCGCTCGGCACGTCCGGCGCCGCAAGCGACACGAACGCCGTCTCCACACCCGCGTACCCGCGCCCCTCCCACAGCAGCCGGGCCGCCTTGTACACCTCGGCGTTGGCGTCCGGGTCGGTGGAACCCCGCCCCACCAGCAGGACGGTCACGTCGGCCCGGTCCTCCGGTGTACGGCCCGCGCCCCCGAGGGCCTCGTCCAGCCGCCGCTCCAGCACGTTCAGCAGGGCCGGGTGCGGGCCGAGCGGGCGGCCGTAGGTGTACGAGATGCCCGGGTGCCGTTCCTTCTCGCGGGTCAGCGCGGCCGGGATGTCACCCTTGGCGTGCCCGGCGGACACCAGCATCAGCGGCACCGCCGCGAACCGCCGTACGCCCTGTTCGACCAGTTCGGCGACGGCCTCGCCCAGCGGCGGCGGGGACAGCTCGATGAAACCGCCCGCGACGGGCAGGTCGGGGTGGCGGCGGCCCAGCTCCCGTACGAAGTCGCGGAACGCTTCGGCTCCGGCCTCGTCCCGGGTGCCGTGGCCGGCGATGAGCAGGGCGGGCGGCGGGGTGGTCACGGTTTCTCCTCGGTGGAAATCGGGTGGTACAGCAGGGCGTTGAGCGCGGCGGCGGCGACCGCCGAGCCGCCCTTCTCGGACACGTTGCTCACGGCGGGCAGCCCGCTCGCGCGAAGCGCCTCCTTGGACTCGGCCGCGCCCACGAAGCCGACCGGCAGGCCGATGACGAGCGCGGGGGAGGCGTCCAGGGTCAGCAGCTCCTCCAGGGCGGTCGGCGCACAGCCGATCACCCAGAGGGCGCCGGGCCCGACCTGCTCGTACGCGAGCCGGATCGCGTGGGCCGAACGGGTCAGCCCGGGGCCGGACCCGGCGTCCCGGAGCCGGCAGACGGTCTCCCGCCGGGTGATGCCGGCCGCGACCATCTCCACGTCCACGACGACCGGCGCCCCGGCATGCAGCGCGGCATGCGCCTCGACCAGGTCGTCCTCGTCCATGACCAGGTCGGTCGCGTACTCCGGGTCGGCGGCGGAGTGGATGACCCGCTCCACCACCGCACGGGTCAGCGCCGGGAAGTGCGAGGTGTCCAGGCGGGCGCGCAGCCGCCGGAAGGACTCCTCCTCGATGGGGTGGACCACACGGTTCACTGGGCGCCCTCCTGCCCCGCGGCGGAGCCGCTCGTCGATGTGGCTTCCTGCCAGCGGTAGCCGCGCGGGGTCACCATGCGCCCGGCGATGTTCCGGGTCGCGGTGTTGCCCACGGTGACGACCGTCATCATGTCGACCGTCGCCGGGTCCAGTGCGGCGAGCGTGGTCAGCCTGCTCGACCCGTCCGGCCGCGAGGCATTGCGTACGACACCGACGGGCGTCGTCGGCTCCCGGTGCTCGGCCAGCACGGCGAGCGCCTTGGGCAGCTGCCAGTCGCGGCCCCGGGAACGCGGGTTGTAGAAGGTGACCACGATGTCGGCCTCGGCCGCCGCCCGCACCCGCCGCTCGATGACCTCCCACGGCGTGTGCAGGTCGGACAGACTGATGGACACATGGTCGTGGCCCAGCGGCGCGCCCAGGATCGCCCCGGCGGCCAGCGCGGCCGTCACGCCCGGCACACCGACCACGTCGATGTCGTCGGACGCCTCGGCGAGCGCGGGCGAGGCCATGGCGTACACGCCCGCGTCCCCGCTGCCGATCAGCGCCACCGCATGCCCCTTGCGGGCCTCTGCGACCGCCGTGCGGGCCCGTTCCTCCTCCGCGCCGAGCCCCGACTCCAGCACCCGGGTGCCCGGACGCAGCAGGTCGCGGATCTGGTCGACGTACTGGTCGAGCCCCACCAGCACGGAGGCCCGCCGCAGCTCCGCCGTCGCGCGCGGGGTGAGCAGGTCCCGGGCACCGGGGCCGAGCCCGACCACCGCGAGGCGCCCGCGCCCCGGCCGCCGTACGACGGCACAGGTCGCCATGGCCGGCTGCGCCGCGGACTTCCGCTTGGGCACGAGGAGTTCACCGCCGCGCAGCAGCGCGGCCGCCTCCGCCACGGACGGAGTGCCGACGGCCGCGAGCGGCGCGTCCGACGGGTTGGGCACCTCGACGGCCGCCAGTTCCTCGGCCGGGTACGTCACCAGCGGCACCCCCAGCCGCTCGGCGGCGGCCACGATGCCGGGCTCCGTGGACTTGGCGTCCACCGTGGCGAGTTCGGCCACCGACTTCGGCGACAGGCCCGCCTCCCGCAGCGTCTCCTCGACCAGCCCGAGGACCTCCTCGACCGGTGCACCCTTCGAGGCGCCGACACCGACCACCAGGGACGGCGGCCTGAGCAGCACCTCCCGCTCGCCCGCTGCGACGGCCCGGTCGGTGAGCCGGACGGTGTACGGCCCCTGCGGCGCCGTCGGCAGCGGCGGCAGCGGCCACGGCACCTCGGCCTCCAGGGCGACCGCCTCGCCGTCCAGCAGGGCCCGCGACACCGTCGCCACCGACCCCTCGTACGGGAACCCGAGGGTGTCCAGACCCGGCAGCCCCACGGCGTCCGTCGCGGTCGTCACCACCGGCTCGGCGCCGAGCAACGCGGCCACCTCGCGGGCGAGTTCGTTGGCTCCGCCGCCGTGCCCGCCGACCAGCGACACGGCGAACCGGCCGCCCTCGTCCACGCACACCACACCCGGGTCCGCCGCCTTGTCGCCGAGCAGCGGGGCGAGCAGCCGTACGGTCGCGCCCGTCGCCAGGAAGCACACCAACTGCTCACACTCGGCGAACGCGGCCCGGACGGCCTCCCCAACGGGACCGTCGTACACCCGCGTACGGTCCGGCCAGACCGCGGCCAGCCGGTCGCGTGCCGCCGCCCCCGCCGCGGTGGCGGAAATGAGGCCGATCACTGGGCAACTCCTTCACTAGACGCCGGGGTCCTGACGCCCCACAGCAGGAAAACGGGATTGGTGGCCGCCAGCCGGGTCACGTCCCCCGGCAGCGGCGCCAGCCGCGACGACTGCACCAGCACCCCGTCACAGGTGAACCCGGCACCGGTCAGCGCCTCGCGCGCCCCCGGCACCCGGTCCAGCGCCGCCATCGCGACGACGACGGTCCGCCGCGCCCGGCGCGCGCACGCGCCGACGACGGCGGGCAGCTCGCGCCCCCCGCCGCCGATGAACACGGCGTCCGGATCGTCGTCCAGAGCGGACAGCGCCTCCGGAGCCGTGCCGTGCACCACACGTACGCCGACACCATGGGCGTCCGCGTTGGCACGGATCCGCTCGACCCCGTCCGGAGCCTTCTCGACGGCGACGACGGCCGCGCCGAGCCGCGCGCACTCCACGGCCACCGACCCCGAACCCGCGCCGACGTCCCACACCAGGTCGCCCAGGCGCGGCCCGAGCCGGGCCAGCGCCAGTGCCCGTACCTCGAACTTGGTGATCATCGAGTCCCGGTGCGTGAACTCGCCCTCGTCCAGGGCCCATCCGGCCGGCTGCGCGCGCACCCCGGCGACCGTGCGCACGGCACCGAGCGCCCGCGCCTCGTCCAGGCACAGCACCACGCTCACCGCCGTACCCCAGTCCTTCGCCGCGGCCTCGGCGGGCGTCACCCGCTCCACGCGTTCGCGCTCCGGATCGCCGAGCGCGCTCGCCACGACGAGGACCCGGCCCTCCCCGACCGCGGCTGCCAGCTCGGCCGGCCCGGCACCCGGCCCGGTCAGCACGGCCACCTTCGGGTGCGCCCGGCACACGTTGACGGCCGTCCGCAGATCACGCCCGTGCGCACTCACCACGACCGCGTCGTCCCACGGCAGCCCGATCCGCGCGAAGGCGGTCGCCACCGACGACACCCCGGGCCGCACGTCCAGCCGCCCGGCCCCGAACCGCTCGGCCAGTGCCCGCACGATCCCGAAGAACCCGGGATCCCCGGAGGCCAGCACGACCACCGGCAGCTCCTTGCCGACGTACTCCCCGATCGTGTCCAGGGCGGGCGCCAGCGGCCCGAGCACGATCCGCTCCGCGCCCTCGGGCAGCCGTACGGCGTCCAGATGGCGCCGCCCGCCGACGACCAGGGCGGCCCCGGCGAGCACGTCCTCGGGAACCGGCGCCCCCGTCCCCGTACCGACGACCGTGATCAACTGTTCGCCCCCCGCTCGCGCAGGGCCCGCCGCGCCTGGGGGTCGGCCTTGCGGTAGCCGTGGAAGTGACCCGGGTGGTACAGGTGCGAGCGGGTGCCGTGGGCGTCCAGCGCCGGGCCGACCAGGAACAGCGTGTGCTTCCAGAGCTTGTGCTCCTTGACCGTCTCCTCCAGCGTGCCGATCGTGCACCGGACGACCAGCTCCTCCGGCCAGGTCGCCTGGTAGGCGATGACCACGGGGGTGTCCGTCGGATAGCCGCCCTCCAGCAGCTCCCGCACCAGCTGGCCGCTGCGCGCCGCCGACAGGAAGATCGCCATGGTGGTGCCGTGCCGGGCGAACTCGCGCACCTCCTCGCCGGGCGGCATCGGCGTCTTGCCGCCGCCCAGCCGGGTGAGGATCACGGACTGGGCGACCTCCGGGATGGTCAGCTCGCGCTGCGCGAGCGCGGCGACGGCGGAGAAGGACGAGACGCCCGGTACGACCTCGGTCCCGATCCCGAGCTCGGCGCACCGGTCCAGCTGCTCCTGCGTACCGCCCCACAGCGCCGGGTCGCCGGAGTGGATCCGTGCGACCTTCAGCCCCTCGTCCAGGGCGCGCCGGTAGACGGCCACGACGTCCTCCAGGGACATGGTCGCCGAGTCCAGGATCTCCGCGCCCTCGCGCGCGTGTTCGAGGACCTCCGCCTGGACCAGGCTCGCCGCCCAGATCACCACATCGGCCTCCGCGATGGCACGCGCGGCGCGGAACGTCAGCAGGTCGGCGGCGCCGGGGCCGGCACCGACGAACGTCACCTTGCCGGTGGGGGCATCGGCCATGGGATGGGTCCTCTCGTACGGAAACGCAAGTCTGAATCGGGTGGAATGTCAGGGTCTGGAGGAGTGCGTGCGGCGCCGGATGTGCACGAAGGCGCCTCCATCGGATAGCAAGGGCCTATGGCGGTCTTCGTCGCGCTCGGCGCGTTCCTGATGACGCTGGCCGGCGGCTGGACGGCACAGCGCGTGACCGACCGTCGCCATCTCGTCCTGGGGCTGGCCGGCGGTCTGATGCTGGGTGTGGTCGGCCTGGACCTGCTGCCGGAGGCGCTGCACGCGGCCGACCGCGAGATCTTCGGCGTACCCGCGGCCCTGCTGCTGTTCGTGGCCGGCTTTCTGCTGGCCCATCTGGTGGAACGTCTCCTCGCCGCACGCCAGGCCGCGCACGGCGCCGACGAGCACCATCACCGGGCGCCCGAGGTGGGTCTGACGGCGGCCGCCGCAATGGTCGGCCACAGCGCGATGGACGGGGTGGCGATCGGCGCCGCCTTCCAGGTGGGCGGCGGCATGGGCACCTCCGTCGCGCTCGCCGTGATCGCACACGACTTCGCCGACGGCTTCAACACCTTCACCCTCACGAGCCTGTACGGCAACGCGCGCCGCCGCGCGATAGGCATGCTCGTGGCCGATGCCTGCGCACCCCTCGTGGGCGCGCTGTCGACCGCCTTCTTCCACATCCCGGAACCGGTGCTCGGTGGCTATCTCGGCCTCTTCGGCGGCGTTCTGCTCTATCTCGCCGCCGCCGAGATCCTCCCCGAGGCCCACCACGAACACCCCGCCCGCTCCACCGTGCTGTGCACGGTGGCGGGAGCGGCCTTCATCTGGCTGGTGGTCGGCATCTCCGGCGGCTGACCGCACCGGCCGCCTCACAGCTTTCCGCCCCGCCCGCCGTCGCGACGCGGCGGCGCGATCAGCGTGGAGAGGTACGGCAGCGGTGCCCCGTCCAGTTCGGCGGCCGGCCGTACCGACTCCTCCGGCAGCCCGAGCGCCGACCCCCACACGGCCTCCCCGATCCGCCCGGTCTCCCGCAGCGCCTCGGCGACCTCGGCGGCCTGCCGCCCGAACTTGTACGCCACGACGGTCCCCGGCCCGGCCAGTGCCTCCTTGAGCACGGTGGCCCCCGCCGTCACCGGCACCAGCGTCAGCGGCTCGGTGCCCTCCGTGAGCACGGCACCCGACCGCGCGGCCAGGTCCTGCATGGCGGTGATCCCGGGCACGGTCTCCACCGCGACACCCGGCACCAGTTCCACGATCGTCTGCGCGAGATACGTGAACGTCGAGTACACGTTCGGATCGCCGATGGTGGCGAAGGCGACGGACCCGTGCGTGCCGAGCAGCTCGGCGACCCGGGCACCCGCCGCGTCCCAGGCGGCCTCCCGGCGTGCCCGGTCGGTCCGCTCGTTCAGCGCGAACACCACCCGGACGACCTTCTCCTCGGGCACGTAGTGCAGCACGGTCGCCTCGGCCCGCCCCCGCTCGCCGGTGTCCATGACCGGGACGACGACGACGTCGGCCACGCGCAGCGCGTTGACCCCCTTGACGGTCACCAGCTCCGGGTCACCGGGACCGACCCCGACTCCGATCAGCCTGCTGCTCATGACGTCCGGCACCTCTCCACGAACCGACGGGCCACACCGGGCTCGGACGCCCAGTGCGTGTGCAGATAACTCGCGTGCACGCCCTGCTGGACAAAACCTTCGACCCGCCGGACCGGGGCCGTCAGCCCCCAGGCGGGAGCGGCACCGGCGTCGGGCTCGACGACCGTGCGATGGAACTCGTGCCCGCGCATCCGCGTTCCCGCGACGGCCAGCGCACTGTCCCCGACGGCCACCGCGTCCCGGTAGCCGAGGGTGAGCCGTTCGGTCATCCGCGCGGTGGCGTCCAGCACCCCGCACATGGGCCGGCCGTCCAGCTCCCGGCACAGGTACAGCAGGCCGGCACATTCGGCGGCGACGGGAGCGCCGCCGAGAGCGAGTTCGGCGATGGCCTTGCGGAGCGGGTCGTTGGCGGACAACTCCGCCGCATACACCTCGGGGAAGCCACCACCGACGACCAGTCCGGCCGTGTTCTCGGGCAGCTGTCCGTCGCGGAGTGGATCAAAGGTGACCACGTCGGCACCGGCGGCGCCGAGGAGTTCGGCGTGCTCGGCATAGGAGAAGGTGAACGCTTCCCCACCGGCAACCGCGACGACGGGAGCCGACTTCTCAGCCGGCCCGGCCGGGCGGCCGTGGGCGGGCGCGGCGACGGCCTCAGCGGCATCCCAGGCCGCACCCGGCAGAGAACCGGCACTCCGCGCCAGCGCCATCAGCGCGTCCAGGTCGCACCCCTGGGACACCTGCGCAGCCATCGCCCCGACGGCCTCGACCGCGGCAGCGCCCCGCTCGGCGACCGGCACCAACCCCAGATGCCGGGACGGCGTGTCCACCTGCGTCACCCGCCGCAACACACCCAGCACCGGTACCCCGGAGGAATCCAGCGCCTCCCGCAGCAGCGACTCGTGCCGGTCCGACCCGACCTTGTTCAGGATCACGCCCCCGATCCGCACCTCCGGATCCCAGGACGCGAACCCGTGCACCAGTGCCGCCACCGACCGGGACTGCGAGGACGCGTCCACGACCAGCACCACCGGGGCCCGCAGCAGCTTGGCCACATGGGCCGTGGACGCGAGTTCCCCCGCGCCCCCGGCCCCGTCGTACAGCCCCATCACACCCTCGACGACGGCGAGATCACACCCCCGTGCCCCGTGCAGGAACAGCGGAGCGACCAGCTCGGGCCCGCACAGGTACGCGTCCAGGTTCCGCCCCGTCCGCCCGGTGGCGAGCGCGTGATACCCGGGGTCGATGTAGTCCGGCCCCACCTTGTGCGGAGACACGGCGAGCCCCCGCGCGGCGAACGCGGCCATCAACCCCGTGGCGACGGTGGTCTTGCCGCTGCCGGACGCCGGCGCGGCAATGACCAGCCGAGGCACGGACATCACCACTCGATGCCCTTCTGGCCCTTCTGCCCCATGTCCATGGGGTGCTTGACCTTGGACATGTCGGTGACCAGGTCGGCGAACTCCACCAGCTTCTCGGGCGCGTTCCGCCCGGTGATCACGACATGCTGGGTACCGGGCCGGTTCCGCAGCACGTCGACCACCTCCTCGGTGTCGACCCACCCCCAGTGCATGGGGTACGCGAACTCGTCCAGCACGTACAGCCGGTACGTCTCGGCCGCCAGGTCCCGCTTGACCTGCTCCCAGCCCTCCCGGGCCTTCTCCTCGTTGTCCATCTGGGCATCCCGCTGGACCCAGGACCAGCCCTCGCCCATCTTGTGCCAGTCGACGGTCCCGCCCTGCCCGGAGGCGCCGAGCACCCGCAGCGCGTTCTCCTCGCCGACCTTCCACTTCGCGGACTTGACGAACTGGAACACCCCGATCGGCCAGCCCTGGTTCCAGGCACGCAGCGCCAGCCCGAACGCGGCCGTCGACTTGCCCTTGCCGATCCCGGTGTGCACGACTACCAGCGGCCGGTTACGCCGCTGGCGAGTCGTCAGACCGTCGTCCGGTACGACACTCGGCTGTCCCTGAGGCACTACGCGGCCCTCCTCGAAGTCCCCTGCACATCCCTGACCAGACCGGCGATCGAATCGGCCCGCAGCTCGTCCAGCGTGACGGCCGTGCCGCCCAGCTCACCCGCGAGCTGTCCGGCGAGCCCGAGCCGCACCGGCCCCGACTCGCAGTCCACGACCACGGAGGCGACCCCGTCGGCCGCGAACAGCCGGGCCGCCCGCCCCGCCAGCGCGACCGGCTCCGGGCCGCCCGTGGCCCGCCCGTCCGTCACCACCACGACCAGCGCCCGCCGCGCCGGATCCCGCAGCCGCTCCACCCGCAGCACCTCGTGCGCCTTGAGCAGCCCGGCCGCCAGCGGCGTGCGGCCGCCCGTCGGCAGCGACTCCAGCCGGGCGGCCGCGGCGTCGACGGACGAGGTCGGGGGCAGGGCGACATCGGCCGAGGCGCCCCGGAAGGTCACAAGACCCACCTTGTCCCGCCGCTGATAGGCGTCCAGCAGCAGGGACAGCACGGCACCCTTCACGGCGCCCATCCGCTGCCGCGCCGCCATCGACCCGGAGGCGTCGACCACGAAGAGCACGAGGTTCCCTTCGCGCCCCTCCCGCGCCGCCTGCCGCAGATCGTCCCGGCGCAGCACCAGCCCGGGGCCGGACCGCCCGCGTGCCCGCTGGTGCGGGGCGGCGGCCTGGACGGTGGCCGCCAGATGCAGCTTGGTCAGCGTCCCGCGCGGCCGCCGGGACCCGGTCGTCCGCCCGTGCTCGGTCCGCGCCCGCGAACGCCGCCCGGCGGCACCCTCGCCGATCCCGGGCACGCTCAGCGCCTTCGTACGGAACGGCTCGGCGGCCCGCACGGCCGACTGCTCCTGCGCGCCGGAGGCCTGCGGCTGCCCGCCCTCACCGGCCTCGGGCTGTGCGGCGCTGCCGCCGTCGTCCTGAGGACCGCTGTCGGGCGCCGGCTGCCCACCACCGCCGCCACCGGGCCCGTCGGGGCCGGGGTCGGGGTCGTCGTCGCTCTCGCCGGAGTACTCCTCCAGCGTCTCGTCGAGCCTGTCCTCGTCAAGACCGGGCGCGTCGAACGGATTCCTCCGCCGCCGGTGCGGCAGCGCGAGCAGCGCTGCCTGCCGCACGTCCTCGGCGAGCACATCGGTCCGCCCGGCCCACGCGGCCAGCGCCGTCGCCGTCCGCGCCATCACGATGTCGGCGCGCATACCGTCCACCTCGAAGGCGGCACAGGTCGCCGCGATCTGCCGCAGCGCCCCGTCGCCCAGCCGGACCTGCGGCAGCAGCCGGCGCGCGGCCACGATCCGGGCCCGTACGGCGGCCTCCTCCTCGGCCCACCGTGCGGCGAAACCGGCCGGGTCGTCGTCGTACGCCAGCCTGCGCCGCACGACCTCCACCCGCTGGTCCGGCTCCCGCGAGGCCGCGACCTCCACGGTCAGCCCGAACCGGTCGAGCAACTGAGGCCGCAGCTCGCCCTCTTCCGGATTCATGGTGCCGACCAGCAGGAACCGGGCCGCGTGCCGTACCGACACGCCCTCGCGCTCGACGTACGAGGCGCCCATCGCCGCCGCGTCCAGCAGCAGGTCGACCAGGTGGTCGTGGAGCAGGTTGACCTCGTCGACGTACAGGATCCCGCGGTGCGCGTCGGCCAGCAGGCCCGGCTCGAACGCCTTCACGCCCTCGGCGAGCGCCCGCTCGATGTCCAGGGCGCCGACCAGCCGGTCCTCGGAGGCCCCGACGGGGAGCTCGACCATCCGCGCCGGACGCGTCGTACCCGATGCCGGCTCGTGCGGGCCGTCCGGGCAGGACGGGTCAGGTGCCGCCGGGTCGCAGGAGAAACGGCACCCGGGGACGACGGACACCTCCGGCAGCAGCGCCGAGAGGGCCCGTACGGCCGTCGACTTGGCAGTGCCCTTCTCGCCGCGCACCAGCACACCGCCGACCGCCGGCGACACGGCGTTCAGCAGCAGCGCGAGCCGCAGATCGTCCTGGCCGACGACGGCCGTGAACGGAAACGGGGTACTCACTTCTCGTCGCCCTCCAGGTCGCCTTCCAGCTCCAGATAGGTGGCACGCAGCCGCTCCAGCGTGTCCGCGTCCGGCTCGGCCCACAACCCGCGGTCCGCCGCCTCCAGCAGCCGCTCGGTGATCCCGCGCAGCGCCCACGGGTTGGACTTCTTCATGAAGTCCCGGTTCTCCGGGTCGAAGACGTACTCCGCGCTGAGCTTCTCGTACATCCAGTCGTCGACCACACCCGCCGTGGCGTCGTAGCCGAACAGGTAGTCCACGGTCGCCGCCATCTCGAAGGCGCCCTTGTAGCCGTGCCGGCGCATGGCCGCCATCCAGCGCGGGTTGACCACACGGGCCCGGAAGACACGGTGCGTCTCCTCGCCGAGCGTGCGGGTCTTCACCTGGTCCGGCACGGCGCTGTCGCCCACGTACGCCTCGGGGCTCGCGCCGGTCAGATGGCGGACCATGGCCACCATGCCGCCGTGGTACTGGAAGTAGTCGTCGGCGTCGACCAGGTCGTGCTCACGGGTGTCGACGTTCTTCGCGGCGACCGCGATCCGCCGGAACGCCGTCTCCATGTCCCCGCGTGCCGCCCGCCCGTCGAGCCCGCGGCCGTACGCGTACCCGCCCCACACCGCGTACACCTCGGCGAGGTCGGCGTCGGAGCGCCAGTTGCGGGCGTCGATCAGCGGCAGCAGACCGGCGCCGTACGCCCCCGGCTTCGAGCCGAAGACACGGGCCGTGGCGCGGCGCCGGTCGCCGTGCTCGGCGGTGTCCTCGTCGGCGTGCGCCTTCACGAAGTTCCGCTCGGCCGGCTCGTCCAGTTCGGCCACCGTCCGCACCGCGTCGTCGATCAGCCCGACGACATGCGGGAACGCGTCCCGGAAGAATCCGGAGATACGGACCGTGACGTCGATGCGCGGCCGGCCCAGCTCCGCCAGGGGGACCACCTCGAACCCCGTCACCCGGCGAGAGGCGTCGTCCCACACCGGGCGGCAGCCCAGCAGCGCCAGGATCTCTGCGATGTCGTCGCCCTGGGTGCGCATCGCGGACGTGCCCCACACCGTCAGGCCGACCGACTTCGGGTACTCCCCGGTGTCCTGCAGATACCGCTGCACGAGCGAGTCGGCGAGCGACTGGCCGACCTCCCAGCTCAGCCGGGAGGGAATGGCCTTGGGGTCGACCGAGTAGAAGTTCCGGCCCGTCGGCAGCACGTTGACCAGACCGCGGGTCGGCGAACCGGAGGGGCCCGCCGGGACGTAACCGCCGCTGAGCGCCTTGAGGATGTGGCCGATCTCGTCGGTCGTGCGGGCGAGCCGGGGGACCACCTCGGTGCAGGCGAACTCCAGCACCCGGACCGCGTCAGGGAGTTCGGTGCCCAGCACCTCGCGGACGAGCGGCGCGCTCTCGGCGACCGCCCAGTCGCGCGCCTCCATGCCCTCCGCGATCCGCCGGCACAGCTGCTCCAGCAGGTCGATCGCGTCGGCGGCCGTGCGCGACGGCCCCTCGACCAGATCCGTCAGTTCGGCCGCCGCCTTCACCGGCGCACCCGGCTCCGCCAGCAGCTCCTTCTCCACGAGCCCGAAGTGCTCGGCGAGCGTGGCGCGCAGCCCCGGCAGCGCGTTCGCCTGCCCGCCCCACACCTGCGAGGCGCGCAGCACGGCGAGGACCAGGTTCACCCGGGGCTCGGCGACCGGACCGCCGCCGAGGATGTGGAGCCCGTCCCGGATCTGCACGTCCTTGATCTCGCACAGATAGCCGTCGATGTGCATGACGAACGCGTCGAAGTCGTCGTCCTGCGGCTGCTCGGCCACATGCAGGTCGTGGTGCAGCTCGGCCGCCTTGACCAGGGTCCAGATCTGCGCCCGTACGGCCGGGGCCTTGGTCGGGTCCAGGTCGGAGACGAGCGCGTACTCGTCGAGCAGCTGCTCCAGCTTGGCCAGGTCGCCGTAGGTGTCGGCACGGGCCATCGGCGGCACCAGGTGGTCGACCACCGTGGCGTGCCCGCGCCGCTTGGCCTGGGTGCCCTCGCCGGGGTCGTTGACGATGAACGGGTAGATGAGCGGGAGGTCGCCGAGGACGGCGTCCGGCGCGCAGCCCCCGCTCAGCCCGAGCCCCTTGCCGGGCAGCCACTCCATCGTGCCGTGTTTGCCCATGTGGACGATCGCGTCGGCGCCGAAGCTGTTCTCCAGCCAGCGGTAGGCAGCCATGTAGTGGTGCGAGGGCGGCATGTCGGGGTCGTGGTAGATCGCGATCGGGTTCTCGCCGAAGCCGCGCGGCGGCTGGATCATCACGACGACGTTCCCGAACCTGAGGGAGGCGAGGACGATCTCGTCGCCGTCCACGTACAGGCTGCCCGGAGGCTCGCCCCACGCCTGAAGCATGGCGTCCCGCAGCTCGGGGTCGAGCTTGTCGAACCACGCGCGGTAGTCGGCGAGCGGCACCCGCGCGGGCGCCGCCGCCAGCTGGTCCTCGGTGAGCCACTCGACGTCGTGCCCGCCGGCCTCGATGAGCCGGTGGATCAACTCGTCGCCGTTGTCCGGGTAGTCGGTGAGGCTGTAACCGGCTTCCCCGAGGGCGTCCAGGACGCGTACCGCCGACGCGGGCGTGTCCAGGCCCACCGCGTTGCCGACCCGCGAGTGCTTGGTCGGATACGCGGTGAAGACGAGTGCGAGCTTCTTGTCCGCGTTCGGCTTGTGCTTGAGCCGCGCGTGCCGCACGGCGATTCCGGCCACGCGCCCGGCCCGCTCGGGGTCGGCGACGTACACCGGCACGTTGTCCGGGCCCTGCTCCTTGAAGGAGAACGGCACGGTGATCAGCCGCCCGTCGAACTCCGGGATCGCGACCTGCATCGCCGCGTCCATGGGGGACAGCGCGGCGTCGGACTCGTCCCAGGCGCTCTGCGAGGAGGTCAGGCAGAGGCCTTGCAGAACGGGCACGTCGAGGTCGGCGAGGGCCCCGATGTCCCAGGCTTCCTCGTCGCCGCCCGCCGAGGCCTGCGAGGCGTGCGTGCCGCCGGCGGCGAGGACGGTGGCGACCAGGGCGTCGGTCCGGCCGAGGATCTCGTACAGCCCGGCATCCGCTCCGCGCAGCGAACCGCAGTACACGGGAAGGGCGTTGGCGCCGTGCGCCTCGATCGCGTCGCACAGCGTGTCGACGAAGGCGGTGTTGCCGCTCAGCTCGTGCGCCCGGTAGAAGAGCACGCCCACGGTGGGGCGGCCGTCCCGGATCTCGTACGAGCCGTGCACCCCGAACTCCGGCATCTTCCGAGGCTCTTCGAAGCCCTCACCGGTCAGCAGCACGGTGTCGGAGAGGAACCGGGCCAGTTCGGTCAGGTTCGCGGGCCCGCCCTCGACCAGGTACTTCAACGCCTCCGCCACGACACCCGCCGGGACGGACGACTCGGCCATCAGCTCGGCGTCCGGCACCGCCTCGCCGCCCAGCAGCACGGTCGGCACCCCGGACGCCCTGAGCGCGGCCAGCCCGTCCTCCCACGCCCGCTTGCCGCCCAGCAGCCGTACGACGGCGATGCCCGCGCCCTCGATCAGCCCGGGCAGCTCCGCGGCCACGTCGACCCGGGTCGGATTGCCGATCCGGTACTCGGCGCCGGAGGCACGGGCCGCCAGCAGATCGGTGTCGGCGGTCGACAACAACAACACTGTGCTCATGCGGGCGCTCCCGGTGGAATGAAAGGCAGTCCTTGTGGCGCGCCCGACTCGATGAGCCGCCAGAGCGCGTCCGTGTCCGCGTGCTGTTCGATCAGGTCGCCGAGCCGGTCGAGCTGCTCCTCGCGCAGCGCGGCGAACGAGGTGCCTGGGGCCGGTACGAAGCGGCGCCCCGCAGCGGCCGCCACCTCGCGCAGGAAGGCCCGCCGGAAACCGTCCGACTCCAGGGAGCCGTGCCAGTGCGTCCCCCAGGTCTGGCCGACCCGGCAGCCGTCCGAGCTGTGTCCTTCGCCGTCGGAGATGAACGTGTCGCCACCGGTCACTTCGGCGACCCCGTGATGGATCTCGTACCCCTCGACGCGCTCGCCGAGGGCCTCGCCGACGGGCCGGGTGAGTGTCTTCTCGCGGGCGAACCGCACGCGCACGGGGAGCACTCCGAGGCCCTGGACCCGCCCGGCGCGCGACTCGACCTCGTCCTCGATGTGCTCGCCGAGCACCTGGAAGCCGCCGCAGATGCCGAGGATCGGCCGGCCCTCGGCGGCCCGTCGCCCGAGCGCGTCGGCCAGCCCCCGCTCCCGCAGCCACTCCAGCGCTCGCACGGTCCCGCGCGTGCCCGGGACCACCACGAGGTCGGCGTCCGCCAGCTCCTCCGGACGGTCCACGAACCGCACCACGACACCCGGTTCGGCGGCCAGCGCGTCCACGTCAGTGAAGTTGGACATGAGCGGGATCGCGCAGACGGCGACCCGTAGGACGTCCTCGCCGACCGGAGCAGCCACCGTGGACTCCCGTACGGTGCCGCGCAGCGAGACGCGCAGCCCGTCCTCCTCGTCGATGCCGAGCCCGTGCCGGAAGGGCAGCACGCCGTAGGTGTGCCGCCCGGTGAGCCCGTGCAGCATGTCCAGCCCCGGCTCCAGCAGGCTGACGTCGCCGCGGAACTTGTTCACCAGGAACCCCGCGACCAGCTCCTGGTCCTCGGGCGAGAGCAGGGCGACCGTTCCGAAGAAGGAGGCGAAGACGCCGCCGCGGTCGATGTCGCCGACGACGAGCACGGGCAGCCGCGCGTTCCGCGCGATCCCCATGTTCACGATGTCGGTCCGCCGCAGATTGATCTCCGCGGGTGAACCGGCCCCCTCACAGATCACCGCGTCATATGTGCCCCGCAACTCGGCCAGACAGTCCAGGACCGTGCCGAGCAACTGCTGCTGGCGCCCGCCGTGGTACCCGCGTGCGCTCAGCTCGCCCACCGGCTTGCCCAGCAGCACCACTTGGCTGCTCTGCTCGCCACCCGGCTTGAGCAGCACGGGATTCATCAGCGCGGTCGGCTCGACCCGGCAGGCCTGGGCCTGCATGGCCTGCGCCCGCCCGATCTCCGCGCCCTCCCGCGTGACGAACGAGTTGAGGGACATGTTCTGCGCCTTGAAGGGCGCCACCTTGACGCCCCGGCGCACCAGCCACCGGCAGATCCCGGCCGTCACGACGCTCTTGCCTGCGTCGGAGGTGGTGCCGGCGACGAGGAGACCACCGTTCACTTTCCACGTCCCTTCATGAGGTGGCGCGCGCCGACCGTGACGCCGAGCGCGAGCAGGCCCACGCGGCGGGAGAGCCGTACGGCCCGGTCGATGTCGGTGACCCGGACGGCCCGCCCGGCGTCCCCGTTGAGGACGGGCCGGTGCTCGACGCGCCCGCCGTAGGAGAGCGTCCCGCCCAGCCGCACACCGAGGGCGCCCGCGAACGAGGCCTCGACGGGCCCGGCGTTGGGGCTCGGATGTCTGCGGGCGTCGGCCTTCCAGGCGCGCACGGCGCCGCGCGGGTCGGGTCCGGCCGCGGTGGCGAGCACGGCGGTCAGCCGTGCCCCGGGCCACCCGGCGAGGTCGTCGAGACGGGCGGAGGCCCAGCCGTAGCGCCGGAACCGGGGCGACTTGTGCCCCACCATCGCGTCCAGCGTGTTGACGGCCCGGAACCCGAGCAGCCCCGGCACTCCGCCCACGGCACCCCACACCAGCGCGCCCACGACGGCGTCGGAGGTGTTCTCGGCGACCGACTCGACGACGGCCCGGGCGATCCCGTCCGCGTCGAGGGCCTGCGGATCCCGGCCGCACAGATGCGGCAGCCGCTCACGGGCCGACGCCACGTCACCGGCCGCCAGGGCGCGCCCGATCGTGCGGGCCTCCCGGGCCAGCGAGGTGCCCCCGACCACGGCCCAGGTGGCGGCGGCGGTCAGCGCGACGGCGGCGGCGGGGGAGCGGCGTACGGCGCGTTCGGCGACGACGCCGAGGCCGGCGGCACCCCCGGCGCACACGGCGGTGTGCAGTGCCCCCCAGCCGCGGTGGTCGTGCCACAGCGCGCGTTCCACGGCCGCGGCCGCCCGCCCGAACGCGGCCACCGGATGCCCGCGGTGCGGATCGCCGAGGAGAAGGTCGCCGAGAAGGCCGACGGCGGCACCGTACGCGTAGGAGCGATCGGCACCCATCGGCTCAGCCGGCCGTGGGGGCCGGCATGGTCCGGTTACTGAACCTCAACAGGCAGCCGCGCATGGCGATATGTCCTCACTCAGGGTGTCCACGCCCTGGTTCGACGAGACCGGCGGTGAGAGTTCCTGGCTCCCGGGATTCCTTCCCCGGTGACAGTGGCGGGACCGCGCCGGATTCGCACCGGCTTCCTCTCTTGCCGCCGTACATGGCCCGGGCAGTCCACCACGCACCCGGAAGGGCCGTCAACTTGCCTTTGACCTGGGACGCCGGACTGTGCTGAGGCCCACATCGCGAGTACATCGGCGGCCGCGGAATGACCGGATCGCGCCGAATTCCCCTCGTGGCGGGGGGCATTCGGCGCTTCCCCCTGTGCTCACGGACGGTGAGCATCCGCAAGGGGGCGGTCCGCTGACCGTGGAACATGAGTCCGCCCTGCCCGCACCGCCGACAGGGCGGCCACGGACAGGGCGGGCGGTGAGACTCGAGGTCCTCAGGCCTTGGCCACGATCAGATAGATCCCGTACGCCACCGCGGCCGCGCAGGCCGCGAACGCCACGTACGCACCCGTCACGGCAAGCGCCGCGGAGTTGCCCTGTGCCGCGGCCTTCTCGCGGCGGGAGAGGCCGGTGACGCCGAGGGTGAACAGGGCCACCAGGCCCACGGTCACCACGAGGCTGACGCCGAAGACGGAGCCGAGGGCCGCCCAGTCGATCTTCATGGGGATGCTTCCTTCAGTTTCCGGATGCTCGGGGTCAGACCGCGGCGGCCGGCGGGGTCGCCGGAGCCGGGTCGGTGGCGGCGGGAGCCGGGATCACGGCCGACAGGTCCTCGGTGACGGTGCCCGTGGGCGGCGGGGTCACCGCGGCGATGGCGGTGGTCACCACGCCGGCCGGCTCCACGCTGTCGTCGACGGTGTTGACGTTGGTGTGGTCGACGACCTCACGGCGGGAGATCTTCCAGATCCCCGCGCTGGCGGCGACGAGGAAGACGGCGACGACCGCGGTGCCCCAGTCACCCAGGTCCGTGACGGACTCGGCGAGTGCGCCGACCAGCGCGGCGGCCGGAAGGGTGAGCGCCCAGGCGACGAACATGCGGGTCGCGGTGGACCAGCGGACCACACCGCCCTTGCGGCCCAGACCCGCACCCATCACCGAGCCGGAGACGACGTGCGTGGTGGAGAGGGAGAAGCCCAGGTGGGACGAGGCCAGGATGGCCGTGGCCGCGCTGGTCTGGGCGGCGAAGCCCTGTCGCGGCTCGAGGTCGGTCAGGCCCTTGCCCATGGTGCGGATGATGCGCCAGCCGCCGATGTAGGTGCCGAGCGCGATGGCCAGACCCGCGGAGAGGATCACCCAGGTGGGAGGGTTGGAGCCGGGGGCGACGGCGCCGCCCGCGACGAGAGCGAGGGTGATGATGCCCATCGTCTTCTGCGCGTCGTTGGTGCCGTGGGCGAGGGAGACCAGTCCGGCGGAGGCGATCTGGCCGGCGCGGTAGCCCTTGCGGGTGGCCTCGCCGTCGGCGTTCTTGCCGATGCCGTAGGAGAACCGGGTGGCGAGCATCGCCGCGAGGCCGGCCACGATCGGGGCGGCGACCGCCGGGAGCAGCACCTTGGTGACGAGCGCGTCACCGTGGACGGCGCCGAGGCCCGCCGAGGCGACGGTGGCGCCGATCAGGCCGCCCATCAGGGCGTGCGAGGAACTGGAGGGCAGTCCCACCAGCCAGGTCAGCAGGTTCCAGAGGATCGCGCCGACCAGGGCGGCGAATATGACCTCGGGACGTATGCCGGTCTCGTCGACGAGACCCTTGGAGATCGTGTTGGCGACCTCCACGGAGAGGAAGGCGCCTACAAGGTTGAGGGCGGCCGACATGGCCACCGCGACCTTGGGCTTGAGCGCACCGGTCGAGATGGTGGTGGCCATCGCGTTGGCGGTGTCGTGGAAACCGTTCGTGAAATCAAACGCGAGTGCGGTTACCACCACAATCGCGAGGATCAGCGAGAAGTTTTCCATTTACCCAGGCAATCGTTCGAGGTCATTGGCTGTTGGACCGTAGGCAACCTGGATGAACGGAAGGTGAACTGGGGCGGGCGTAGGGGTGTCATGGATGGGGGTCGGAGATTTCGTCCGGATCCGGCACCCCGGGCGCCCCTTGGCCGGCCACCTCGCGCGAGGGCCCGCAGCCCGCTCGGCCGCCCGTTGAAGAGATTCTGGTCACCCTGCAACCGCCGTCGGTGCCGTGGTGCCGGTGACGGGGCGACACGTCCTGCCCTCCGAGCGGGCCCGCCGCGGATGCCGGTGGCCGGGCGGATGCCGCCTGGGTGCCCGCGAGGGCCGGTGTCACGGTGGCGGCCGCGAGAACGCCCGCGCGGTGACAGGAGCCGGACGGTGGGCGGTCACGAGCCGTGCGTCCCCCGGAGCGGCGGCGGAACGTCTTCCAGTGAGTAGGAAGGATCACTTGGCGCCCGATGATCACGGAAGCGGCCAGATTTACGGCGCTTCGCCGGAATGTTCACCCGTTCGGCGGTACGACTTCCGGCCCGATCCGCACGGGAGGACCGCTCCGTGCCGGGCCGGCTGGCAGGATCGCGGCATGGGTGAACAGCGGCGGGATGCGGGACGGGAAGCGGCGCGTGTCTGGGAGGCACTGGTCGCCACGGCCCGCCGGAGCGTCGCCGACGGGCTGGTCGTCGGCACCTCGGGCAACGTCTCGGCGCGCGTCGGGGACCTTGTGCTGGTCACGCCGTCGGGCCTGCCTTACGACCGGCTCACCCCGGACGACATCACCGGCGTGGACCTCGGCGGGCGGCAGGTGGTCGGCACCCTCGTGCCGACCAGCGAACTGCCCATGCACCTCGCGGTCTACCGCACCACCGACGCACGCGCCGTCGTCCACACCCACGCCGTGCACGCCACGGCCGTCTCCACCCTCGTGACCGAGCTGCCCCCGATCCACTACATGGCCGTCGCCCTCGGCGGCCGCGACGGTCGCGTCCGGGTGGCCCCCTACGCGACCTACGGCACCGACGAGCTGGCCGAGAACATGCTCGACGCCCTCGCCGGCCGCGCCGGCTGCCTCCTCCAGAACCACGGCACGATCACCTACGGCACCACCCTCGACCAGGCCTACGACCGCACCGCCCAGCTGGAGTGGATGTGCCGCCTGTGGCTGACGGCGTCCTCGGTACCCGGCCTGAGGCCCTCCCTGCTGACGGAGGCGCAGATGGCCGAGGCCGGCACACGTCTGCAGGGATACGGCCAACGACGGTGACCGCGTGCCGCGCAGGCCCGCCCGTCGCTCCCTCCCACGTCCCGCCCCTCCACTGGCCGTCGGCCCGGACCGCCACGACACTGGACCCGTGCGCACAGTCAAAGCGACCGCCGCCGCACTCACCGCGGTCCTGGCCGCCGGCGCGGCATCCGTGGCCGCCGGGCGCCTCGCCAGTGACGCCGCGCTGAAGGCGCCCCCGGGACGTCCGCTGCCAACCGAACCCCGGCTCACCGTGCACGGCACGGCAGCGGGGCAGATCACCCTCACCCGCGACCTGGCCTCGCTGCGCCCCGGCAGCTACGGCCTGGCCGGCGACGGCTCCCACGCGGTCGTCGGCCCCGTCCTGGAGGCGGCCGCGCACACCGCCGACACCGTCGTGCGCCGCCTCGTACGCGTCACACACGGCACGCTCGCCCCCGGCGACGGCGTGTGGCTCACCCCGAACGTGTACGTCGGCAACCCCGGCGCCGCCCTCGGCCTGGACCACGCGGACATCGACGTGCCCGGCGAGCTCGGTGCCCTGCCCGCCTGGTTCGTGCCCGGCTACCGGGACACCTGGGTGATCGCGGTGCACGGCCTCGGCACCACCCGCGAGCACGCCATGAACGTCATGGAATTCCTGCACGGCCGGCGGCTGCCGGTCCTCGCGCTCGCCTACCGCGGCGACCTCGGCGCCCCGCGCCCGCCCGACGGCCTCAACCACCTCGGCGAGACCGAGTGGCGCGATGTGGACGCGGCGATCCGCTACGCCGTGCGCTACGGCGCCCGCCGAGTCATCCTCCTCGGCTGGTCCACCGGCGCCACCATGGCCCTGCGCGCCGCCGAGCACTCCGTCGTGCGCGACCGGGTCGCCGGGCTGGTCCTCGACTCGCCGGTGCTCAGCTGGCAGGCCACCCTGCGGGCCCTCGCCCAGGCCCGCCACACCCCCGAACCCCTGCTGCCGCTCGCGGTGCGGGCCGCGCAGGGCAGGGCCGGTCTCGACGCCGACCGGGCGGCCGAGACCGCCGACCCCGAGCTGCTCGCCGTACCCACTCTGATCATCCACGGCCCGGACGACACGGTGGCCCCCTGGGAGTACTCCCGCCGCCTCGCCGCCCGCCGCCCCGACCGCGTGGCCCTGCACACCGTGGCGCACGCCCCGCACGCGGCGATGTGGAACGCCGACCCGGTGGAGTACGAGGAGCGCCTGCGCCGATTCCTGACCCCGCTGATGTGAGGACGCGGCCGCTCCCTCCGGCACAGGGCGGACACCCCGGTTCCAGCCGTTCCGTTTAAGGCCGTACGAGTGGCTTGATCATGACTCCTCGCCCGGCCTCGGACCCGGTGCGTTGGCCAGCCCCGTCGCCCCGCGTGACATTCCGTTTGGGTTTTCGGACCGTCAACCGGAAGACTGCACCCGTGACGTCCCGTATCCCGCGCGACTCCAGGCTTCGACTCGTCCGACCGCGACCCCTGGCCGCCGCCCCCAGAGCTGTGAACCAGCGGCGCCCACGGCGCCCCGCACCCCGGCCGCCGGAGGGGACCCCGGCCCCCGCCGAACTGGCCAGAATGGCGCGCACCGGCCTGGCCGGCGCGGTCCGTGTCGCCCGCTGGGCCGACACCTCCCTGGGCCCCGGCCGTGACGGCGCCACCGCCGACGGCAAGGCCACCCTCTCCGAGGCGACCGCCGAACGCGCCGCCGCCGACCTCGGCCTGAGTGCCGCTCAGATCCGCGCCGACTGGGACACCGCACGCCTCGCCGGACTCGTCGAGGTGCACGGGGACAGCGCGCGCCCCGGCTGGCGCCTGCGCGCCTGGGACCGCGACGACAGTGCCGTGCTGCGCGGCTGGGTCGCCCTCTTCGACGCCTGGTCGCTGGCCTGCCCGGAACCCGAGGACCACGAGCCGGCCGCCGTCGCCGAGGTCGTCTCGGCCCTGCCCCAGGTGCTCTCCTTCCTTCAGCTCTCCGCCGGGCCCGTCCCGGTCGAGCAGCTGCTCGACCTGCTCCAGCAGCGCGTCACCGAACTGCGGACCGAGCGCTGCGAGATCCCTTACGGGCCCGACTCCGCAGGCCCCGCGGGGATCCTGAGACCGGCGGAACCCGCACCCGTCGGCGACACACCGCTCGCGCCCCTTCTCGACTGGGCCCTCCAGGCCCTCGGCTCCGTCGGCGCCCTGACCTACGGCGACGGCCACGCCACGCTCACCCCGCTGGGCAGCTGGGCGGTCTGGGTCAAGCTGGAGCAGATCTGCGTGGCCGCGCAGAGCCCCGCCGGCAACATCGAGCAGTCGGCCGAGGACATGCTCCGCGGCTGCGCCCAGCTCCGCCCCAACGCGGCCCGCGCCGAGTACCGCGCCTGGCTCGCCGCCCGCCCCGTCGGCAGCGCCGTCACCGAACTGCTCGGCGGCGCCCGCGGCGAGGACGCCCTGCTGCGCGGACTCGCCTTCGAGGCGCTGCGCGTCGTCGGCGCCCCCGCCGAGCCCGACGTGCGCGCCGTGGTGGACGAGCCGGCCCTGAGGCCGTACGCCCTGCTGTGGCTCGCCGAGCACGACGGTATCGACCCGGAGGACGCCCACGAGGTCCTCACCCGCGAGGAGGCCACCTGGCTGTGGGTCGACACCGCCGCCGCCGTCGCCGACCACGGGGAGACGGACATGCTGGTACGGCACCTGGAGGCCGCGGTGCAGCCCACCGTCCCCGTGCTGCTGGACGAGGTCCGCGCCGTCGGTCACCCGCGCACCGTGCAGGTCCTGGTCGCACTCGCCGCCGCCCACCCGGACCCGGCCCTGGCCAAGGCCGTGCGCCGGGCCGCCTTCCAGGTGCACACCGGGGGCTGACCGAGGGGCGGGACGGGCAGCTCAGGCGCCGATCTCGGGGGCGTACGTGCCGAAGCTCCAGATGTTGCCCTCGGCGTCGCGGGCCATGTAGTCCCGCGAGCCGTAGTCCTGGTCCGTCGGGGGCATGAGGATCTCCACGCCGTGCTCCACGGCCCGCTGGTGGTGGGCGTCGACATCGTCCACGACCACGTACACCCCCGCGGGCCCCGCGTCCTTCATCGCCGTGTCGAACAGGCCGCCGCGGCCCTTGGAGCCGACCATCACCGCGCCGTTGCCCTGCACCAGCTCGGCGTGCATCACCGAGCCGTCCTCCGTCTCGTACACCGACAGCTCGGTGAAGCCGAAGGCCTCCGTGAGCTGCCTGATCGCCGCCTTCGCGTCCGCGTACAGCAGCGTCGGACAGATGCTCGGCCGTCCGCCCGTGCCCGCCATGCCGATCACTCCTTCGTACGTCGGTCCCGTCGTGCTTGTGAGTGTTGCAGCCACCACTGACAACGCCTCAGCGGAATGTGTCGCACCGGGACGGGTCACCGGTCCGGTACCCCTGCTGGAACCACTGCTGCCGCTGCTGCGCCGACCCGTGCGTCCACGTCTCCGGCGTCACCCGTCCCTGGAACCGCTCCTGGATCCGGTCGTCGCCCACCGTCGCCGCCGCGTCCAGCCCGTCCCGGATGTCCGCCGCCGTCAGGCTGGTGATCAGCGGCCGCCCGGTCGACTCGTCCGGCGTCGTCGTCGCGTGGTGCGCCCAGACCCCGGCGTAGCAGTCCGCCTGCAGCTCCGTGCGCACCGAGTTGCTGTTCGCGCCCGTCAGCCCGTCCTGGGAGCGGCCCAGCGTGCCCTGCAGGTCCTGCACGTGGTGCCCGTACTCGTGCGCCACGACGTACGCCTGTGAGAACGCCCCGCCGCTCGCCCCGAACTTCGTCCGCAGCTCGTCGAAGAAGCCCAGGTCCAGATAGACCTTGCGGTCCCCGGGGCAGTAGAAGGGCCCGACCGCGGAGGTCGCCGTGCCGCACGCCGTGCCGACCCGGCCGCTGAAGAAGACCGTCGGCGACCTGGTGTAGGTCTCCCGGTGGCTGCGGAACTCCTGCGCCCAGTAGTCCTGCACGCTGTTGACGACCGCCACCACCCGGCACTCGTCCCGGGTGTTCGCGTCCCGCCCGGTACGGCAGGTCTGCTGGACCTGGTCCAGCGAGGAGGAGGTGGGCGCGGCCGAGTCGCCGCCGGAGGACAGCCCCAGCTGGTCCGGGCCGATGCCCAGGAAGAGCGCAAGCAGCAGGGCGATCAGCCCCACGAGGCCGCCCCCGATGGTCGCCTTTCCGCCCGGAATCCGGCTTCCGCGCACATCCTGCACCTCGGAGGTGTCCAGGTTCGCGTCGTCGTCGAACTGCACGCGTCACCGCCTTTGCCCGCGCCGCCGCGCCGGTCGTCCGAACCCCGGCGCCATCCCTACCCGGCAACCCGCCCCGACCGCCGGACGAACACTCGAACGGATTACGCCGCGCTCCCCGCGCGGGACGCACCTCCAGCGGCCGACGCCCCTCGCGCGCGTGACGGCCGTCACCGTCACCCGCACCGCCACCGGCGGCCGCTCCGCGCACCCGCAGCGCGCCCCGCCCGGCGCCACCGGCCGACTCCCGCCCACGAGGGCGCCGGCGACCCTCGCCGGACCCTGCCCGCCCGCGAGGCTGCGTCGTCCGGACCGGGAGTGCCGCTCGTGGCGCTCGTGGCGGCGGGTGGCGTGGGGCGTATCACAGCGGACCGTCCTTCCCATGCTCAGCGCCCCTTCGGGCGGCGGTCCGAACGCACGCACATAGAAAAACCGCTTGCATGCCCCCGTTAGACTTGGCCCATGGCCATTCTCCTCGCGCATTAGACGGCGGGAACGCCCTCAGCCGCCCACCGTCAGTCCTTCCCCCACTCTCGGCCTCGTCCGAGGGGGACCCCCAGCCCTGGAGTCTGTCCGTGATCTCCGCCTCCGGTATCGAGCTGCGCGCCGGTGCGCGCGTCCTCATCGAGAACGCCACCTTCCGTGTCGCCAAGGGCGACCGCATCGGCCTGGTCGGCCGCAACGGCGCAGGCAAGACCACCCTCACCAAGGTCCTCGCCGGCGAAGGCATCCCGGCCTCCGGCGCCGTCGCCCGCTCCGGCGAGGTCGGCTACCTCCCGCAGGATCCCCGCACCGGCGACCTCGACATCCTCGCCCGCGACCGCATCCTCTCCGCCCGCGGCCTCGACATACTGATCCGCAAGATGCGCGAGAACGAGGAGCGCATCGCGACCGGCAAGGGCGGCACCCGGGAGAAGGCCCTCAAGCAGTACGAGCGCCAGGAGACGGAGTTCCTCACCAAGGGCGGGTACTCCGCCGAGGCCGAGGCCGCCACCATCGCCGCCGCGCTCAACCTGCCCGACCGGGTGCTCGGTCAGCCTCTGCACACGCTCTCGGGCGGTCAGCGCCGCCGTATCGAGCTGGCCCGCATCCTCTTCTCGGACGCCGACACCCTGCTCCTGGACGAGCCGACCAACCACCTCGACGCGGACTCGATCATCTGGCTGCGCGACTACCTGAAGACCTACCGCGGCGGCTTCATCGTGATCTCCCACGACGTCGACCTGGTCGAGACGGTCGTGAACAAGGTCTTCTACCTGGACGCCAACCGTGCCCAGATCGACGTCTACAACATGGGTTGGAGGCTCTACCAGCAGCAGCGCGAGGCCGACGAGAAGCGCCGCAAGCGCGAGCGCGCCAACGCCGAGAAGAAGGCCGCCGCCCTCAACGCGCAGGCCGACAAGATGCGGGCCAAGGCCACCAAGACGGTCGCCGCGCAGAACATGGCCCGCCGCGCGGACAAGCTGCTCTCGGGCCTGGAGGCGGTCCGCCAGTCCGACAAGGTCGCCAAGCTCCGCTTCCCGGAGCCCGCGCCCTGCGGCAAGACCCCGCTGATGGCCGAGGGCCTGTCGAAGTCGTACGGCTCGCTGGAGATCTTCACCGACGTCGACCTGGCCATCGACAAGGGTTCGCGGGTCGTCATCCTCGGCCTCAACGGCGCCGGCAAGACCACCCTGCTGCGTCTGCTCGGCGGGGCGGAGCAGCCCGACACCGGCGAGGTCGTTCCCGGCCACGGCCTCAAGCTCGGCTACTACGCCCAGGAGCACGAGACCCTGGACCCCGACCGCACGGTCCTGGAGAACATGCGCTCGTCCGCCCCCGACATGGACCTCGTCGAGGTCCGCAAGGTGCTGGGCTCGTTCCTGTTCTCCGGCGACGACGTCGACAAGCCCGCCGGCGTCCTCTCCGGCGGCGAGAAGACCCGTCTCGCCCTCGCCACCCTGGTCGTCTCCTCCGCGAACGTCCTGCTGCTGGACGAGCCGACCAACAACCTCGATCCCGCCAGCCGCGAGGAGATCCTCGGCGCCCTGCGCACCTACAAGGGCGCGGTCGTCCTCGTCACCCACGACGAGGGCGCTGTGGAGGCGCTGCAGCCGGAGCGGATCATCCTGCTGCCGGACGGTGTCGAGGACCTGTGGGGCTCCGGCTACGCGGATCTCGTCGCCCTGGCTTGATCGAAAGCCTGATCCACTGCGTATGGATCATTCGGCCGATCCGTGATCCATCATCTGTGTGAGATCTCCTCGTATCGAGGTGTGTCGTACATCGATTTCGCGGCCGATCCCTTGGCCCCCAAGGGGTCGGCCGCTTCGCGTCTCTGACCTGGCACTTCGCGAATCCACCCGTTCGGCCCCACGGACACTCCGCTGTGGAATCACAGATTCCGTATGTGGGGATGCGCTCCTGTCGTCACAACGATGTCTCACCGACCTTGCCGAATGGGTGGCCATCACGCCCCGGAGGGGTGATCATGAGGAGACCAGAGCGCACTTCCCATGAGGAGGCACGGGTGGCCGAGACTCTGAAGAAGGGCAGCCGGGTGACCGGCGCCGCGCGCGACAAGCTCGCGGCAGACCTGAAGAAGAAGTACGACTCCGGTGCGAGCATCCGGGCGCTGGCCGAGGAGACCGGCCGCTCGTATGGCTTCGTACACCGGATGCTCAGTGAGTCGGGCGTCACGCTTCGTGGGCGTGGCGGAGCGACCCGGGGCAAGAAGGCCGCATCGTCCTGACTCCGGGCGGCCCATCGCCTTCGATGGTGGCCACCCGGTCGGTGGTTTCCCCTTGGGCCCTTTGAGGGGCCCGGGGGATCCGCGGATCGGCCGGGTGGTTACTGTGCAGTCACTTAGCATGCCGTAACGGCAATGTGTGATGACCGCACTCATCGGAGGCGCCCCATGGCTTCGCCCGACCAGGACCTCGCTCCTGTACTCGACAAGGACGGCGTACGGCTCACCGTCGACGACGCGCTCGCCACGGTGACGCTGACCAACGCGGCCAAGCGCAACGTGCAGAGCCCCGCCCTGTGGCGGGCGCTCGCCGAGGCCGGCCGGCTGCTGCCGGGCTCCGTCCGTGTTGTGGTGCTGCGTGGCGAGGGCAAGTCCTTCTCCGCCGGGCTGGACCGACAGATGTTCACCCCGGAGGGGATCCCGGGCGAGCCGACCTTCACCGATCTCGCGCGCCGTGACGACGCCGGGCTCGACGCGACCATCGCCGAATTCCAGGAGGCGTTCACCTGGTGGCGGCGGAACGACATCGTGTCCATCGCTGCCGTCCAGGGGCACGCCATCGGTGCCGGGTTCCAGCTCGCGCTCGCCTGCGACCTGCGGGTTGTCGCTGACGACGTGCAGTTCGCCATGCGTGAGACCGCCCTCGGGATCGTCCCCGACCTGACCGGCACGCATCCGCTGGTCGGCCTGGTCGGGTACGCCCGCGCGCTCGAGATCTGCGTGACCGGGCGGTTCGTCGGGGCCGAGGAGGCGGTGACGGCCGGGCTGGCCAACCTCGCGGTGCCCGCCGGGGAACTGGACGGTGCCGCACGGGACTTGGCCGCGGCCTTGCTGGCTGCGCCGCGGGACGCGGTGGTGGAGACCAAGGCGTTGCTGCGGGGTGCGGTCGACCGCACCTACGACGAGCAGCGTGCCGCCGAGCGGGCTGCTCAGGGCCGCCGACTGCGGGACCTGGCCGGCGTCGGCGAATGAGCCGCCGGCCCCGCCCGCGGCGAGGCGTTCACTCCACGCTCGTGACCAGTACCGCCACCGTCGGGTGGTCCTCGCACGCCTGCCGTACCGCCGCACGCACCTTCCGGGCCACCTCCACGGCCCGGTAGTCCGACCCCACCGCCACCTCCACCCGGACGTGACGGTGGGGCAGCGACGCGTCGCCCGCGCGCTGCTCGATGTGCACGGCCCGGGCCAGTCCCCCCAGCGAGCCCGTCAGACGGGTCACCCCGGGGACGGAGAGCACGGCGGCGACCACACGGGACTCGTCCGGATCCGTGGTCTCCCGTGCCGACGGCGGCTGCGGTGCGCGGACGGAATCCGCCTGCGTGTCCGCCGCCTCCAGGAGGTCCGTCACCCGGAGATCGACCTCCGGGACCGTGAGGCCCAGTCGTTCCGCCGCTGCCGTGGCCAGGGCCAGGCGGAGCCGGGACGCCGTCGCCGGCAGGGGCTCAGCCGCGGCGGCCGCGAAGTCCGCCGTCACCCGGAGCGGGCCCGGGGACAGGGCGCTCGGCGGAGGCGGTACGACGGATTCACGGACGTCCCCCGGATCGGCGAGCGAGATCCGCACCGTGCCGAGGCGCACGTCCGGCACCCCGGCCGCCACCGCGCTCCTGAGGACCGCCACGGCCGCGGCCTCCGCGATCCATGTCCCGTCGCGCGGGCCGCCGAGCGGCAACAGCCTGCCCAGCCCCAGCTGATGCCTGACCCCTTGTGCCCACCGGTCCGCCGTCATTCCTCCAGCCTGCCGCATCCCCGGCGCGCAACCGAGCATCCTTGCTTACGGTGGTCGCAGGACGACGACCGAAAGGGACGTACGGCGATGACCGAGATGACGACGACCCCAGACGGTGACAACGAACCACAGGTGTCGACCCGCAAGGCCACCAGACGCGGTGGCGGGGACCCGGCCATGCGCGGGCGGACGACCATCGCCGACGGCGTCGTGGAGAAGATCGCCGGACTGGCCGCCCGTGACGTGGTCGGCGTGCATGCCATGGGCAGCGGGCTGGCCCGCACCTTCGGGGCCGTGCGCGACCGGGTGCCGGGCGGCTCCGGCTCGAAGTCGGTGACCCGGGGGGTGAAGGCCGAGGTCGGCGAGGTCCAGACGGCGCTCGACCTGGAGATCGTCGTGGACTACGGCGTGTCCATCGGCGATGTCGCGCGCGCGGTACGGGAGAACGTGATCGCCTCCGTGGAACGCATGACCGGACTGGAGGTCGTCGAGGTCAACATCGCGGTGAGCGACGTCAAGCTTCCCGAAGAAGAGGAAGAGGAGCCCGAGCTGCCCCGGATCCAGTGAGGCGCCGGACACCCGCGTCCGCGGACCCGACGAGCTGAGGAGCGCTGCATGAGCATGGCCGTGGTCGGCATGATCGCCGGAATGGCGCTGGCCTTCGCCGGATACTTCGGCGGGTTCGGAGCCTTCCTGCTGGTGGCGGCGCTGGGCGCCGTCGGCTTCATCGTCGGCCGACTCCTGGAGGGTGACCTGGAACCGGGCGACTTCTTCCGCACCCGCGACGACCGGCGTGACCGGCGTCGGTGACCGCCATGAGCGCGGAGACCGGCACGGTACGCCCGCCCCTGGCCCTCGCACCGCCGGGCGAGCGCGGCGCCACACGCATCGCCGACCGGGTCGTCGCGAAGATCGCCGCCCAGGCCGCACGCGAGGCGGTCGCCCCGCTGCCCGCGGGCGCGGCACCCCCGCACGCCACGGTCGCCGTCCACCATGACACGGCCCGCGTCCGTGTCCTCCTCGAACTCGGCTACCCGTGCGACATCGGCGCCCGCTGTGCCGCCGTGCGTCGCCGAGTCGCGGAGCGGGTAGGCGAGTTGGTGAGCATGGAGGTACCGGGGGTCGCCGTCCAGGTCGAGCGGCTGCACCTGGCACCGGCACCCGGAGAGCCACACGGGAGGACGCCATGAGCGAGCCCCGGCCACCCGAGAGCACCACACAGCGACTGCCCGTCCTCGATCTGGACAAGCCCCCCGACGCCCCACCGTCCCCGCTGCCCGAGGGCAGCGGCCGCTTCTGGTCGCCGCGGCGCGTCCCGGCGGGCATCGTCGCCGCGCTCCTGCTGGCCGGCGCGGGCCTCTTCCTCTACGACATCGCCGCAGTGCGCGCCCACCGTCCGGCGATGCACTGGCGCCGCGCACTGGCCCACCAGCTCGCCCAGCGGCCCCTGGACGACGCCTGGGTGCTGGCCGGAGCGGGCATCGCCGCAGCCCTCGGCCTGTGGCTGCTCGTGCTCGCCCTCACGCCCGGGCTGCGGCACCTGCTGCCCATGCGGCGCCCGCAACCCGACGTCCGCGCCGGACTCGAACGCGAGGCGGCCGCCCAGGTACTGCGTGACCGGGCCATGGAGGTCTCCGGCGTGCGGGCGGTACGGGTGCGGATGCACCGGAAGAAGGCCGACGTCCGCGTGGTCTCGCACTTTCGCGACCTGGACGACGTACACGCGGATCTGGACGCCGTGCTCACCGCCGCGGCCCGCGGGCTCGGACTGACCCGCACGCCCAGGCTGTCGGTGCACGTCCGCCGGCCCGGACGGAAGGGGTGAGGCGGATGCGCAGGGGTCGGGTCAACCGCGTCCTGCTGGGACTCGTGGGCCTGCTGCTGCTCGCCGTGGGCGGCGCGGTGCTGGCCGTGGGCCTCGGCGCGCCGCCGCCCCACCGGTGGATCCACTCCGGCCCGCACGACGTCCTGCTCAGCAGGGCCGAGCGCACCCACTGGCGGGACGCCGGCTGGTGGTGGCCGGCGGTCATCGCCGCCCTCGCCCTCCTGGTGCTGCTCGCCCTGTGGTGGCTCACCGCGATCCTGCGCAGGCGCCGCCTGACCGAGGTCCTGGTCGACACGGGCGACGGCGAGGGCGCCCTGCTGCGCGGCAGGTCCCTGGAGTCCGCCCTGACCGCGGACGCGGCCCGCCGGCCGGGCGTTGCCCACATCGAGACCCTGCTGACGGGCCGTCGTACGGCACCCGCGGTACGGGCCCGGCTGCGGCTGGAGCCGGAGGCGGACCCCGGGACGGCTCTGACGGACTTCACGGCCCAGGCCCTCACGCACGCGCGCGAGTCGGCGGGATTGGCGTCCCTTCCGGCGGAGGTGCGGCTGAGGGCGGTCAAGCACCGTGCAGAAAGGGTGAGTTGAGGGCTGTCCCTCAGAACCCGTGCCTCATCCCGCCGTCCACGGGCACCATGATCCCCGTCAGGTAGGAAGCCGCCGGAGACAGCAGGAAGGCCGAAACCCGCCCGAACTCCTCGGGCCTCCCGTACCTGCGCAACGGGATCCGCGACTCATTGGCGGCCCGAGTGGCCTCAGGATCCGCGGACAACGCGTCCAGCTCCCGCACGCGATCCGTGTCGATGCGTGCCGGCAGCAGTCCCACCACCCGGATGCCTCGCGGCCCCAGCTCGTCCGCGAGGGACTTGGCGAACCCCGCGAGCCCCGGCCGCAGCCCGTTGGAGATCGTCAGCGCCGGGATCGGCTCGTGCACCGAGCCGGACAGCACGAACCCGATGACCCCGCCCGGCTCCAGCTCGGCCGCCGCGGCGCGAGCGAACCGTACGGCGCCGAGGAACACCGACTCGAAGGCCTCCCGCCACTGCTCGTCCGTGTTGTCCGCGACGAAGCCGGGCGGCGGCCCGCCGACGCTCACGAGGACGCCGTGGAAACCGCCGAAGTGCTCCCGGGCGGCCGCGATCAGCCGCTCGGGCGCCCCCGCGTCGGCGTTGTGAACGGCCACGCCGACCGCGTTCGGGCCCAGTCCGGCGGCCGCTTCGGCCACCCGCTTCTGGTCACGGCCGGTGATGACCACCTTCGCCCCGTCGGCGACCAGCTCCCGCGCGGCCGCGTTGCCCAGCCCGCGCGTGGCGCCGGTGACGATGTACACCCGGTCCTTCAGTCCAAGATCCATGGCCCCTATCCTGCCCCGTGCCCGGGCCCCGTGGACCCTCCGCCCCCGAACAGCGTGAGGGCGGTGTTCACCAGCGCGATGTGGCTGAACGCCTGCGGGTAGTTGCCCACCTGGCGGCCGAGCCCGGCGTCGTACTCCTCGGCCAGCAGCCCCACGTCGTTGGTCAGCGCCACCAGCCGTTCGAACAGCTCCCGGGCCTCGGCCGTGCGGCCCGTCATGTGCAGGGCGTCCGCCAGCCAGAACGAGCAGGCGAGGAAGGAGCCCTCGCCGCCCGGCATGCCGTCGACGCCGACGGCGTCGGTGTCGTAGCGGCGCACGAAGCCGCCGTGGTCCAGGTCCGCCCGGATCGCGTCGACCGTGCCGATCACCCGCGGATCGTCGGGCGGCAGGAAGCCGACGCGGGGGATCAGCAGCAGGGCGGCGTCCAGCTCGCGCGAGCCGTAGTACTGAGTGAAGGTCCTGCGCCGGGAGTCGTAGCCCTGCTCGCACACCTCGCGGTGCACCTCGTCGCGCATCGCCCGCCAGCCAGCCAGATCACCCTTCAGCTCGGGGCGCCGCTCCATCGTCCGTACGGCACGGTCGGCGGCCACCCACGCCATCACCTTCGAGTGCACGAACTGGCGCCGGCCCCCGCGCACCTCCCACAGGCCCTCGTCGGGCTGCCGCCACGCCGACTGCAGGAACGTCATCAGCGCGCACTGCAGCGACCACATGTGCGGCCTGCTGCTCAGGCCGGTTTCGCGGGCCAGATACAGCGAGTCCATGACCTCGCCGTACACGTCCAGCTGGAGCTGGTCGACGGCACCGTTGCCGACGCGTACGGGCGCGGATCCGGCGAAGCCCGGCAGCCAGGGCAGCTCCCACTCCGGCAGCCGTCGCTCGCCCGCCAGGCCGTACATGATCTGCAGCTCCGCAGGGTCGCCCGCGACCGCGCGCAGCAGCCAGTCGCGCCAGGCCTCCGCCTCCTTGTGGTAGCCGGCGGCCAGCAGGGCGCCGAGGGTGAGGGTGGAGTCGCGCAGCCAGCAGTAGCGGTAGTCCCAGTTGCGCACACCGCCCAGCTCCTCGGGCAGCGAGGTGGTGGCCGCGGCGACGATCCCGCCCGTCGGCCGGTAGGTGAGGGCCTTGAGGGTGATCAGGGACCGTACGACGGTGTCCCGGTACGGCCCGTCGTACCGGCAGCGGCCGGCCCAGCGCCGCCAGTCCCGGACGCTGTTGCTCAGGGTCTGGTACGGGTCGATGAGCCGGGGCCGCGGCTCGTGCGAGGGATGCCAGGTCAGCACGAACGCCACCCGCTCGCCCTCGGCGACGGTGAACTCCGCGTGGGTGCCGAAGTCCTCGCCCCAGATGTGCACGTGGGGCTCGGCGCGCAGCCACACCGAGTCCGGTCCGGCGACGGCCACCCGATGGCCCTCGGAGCGGCGCATCCAGGGGACGATGGATCCGTAGTCGAAGCGCAGGCGGAGCGTGCTGTGGACGGTGACACGTCCGCTGACGCCCTCCACGATGCGTACGACGTCGGGGGCGCGGTCGCGCTGGGGCATCAGGTCGGTGACGCGCACCGTGCCCTCGGCGGTCTCCCACTCGGTGTCGAGGACGAGGGTGTCGGGCCGGTAGGCGCGCCGTGTGCAGGTGTCCGCCCCCTTCGGCGCGATCCGCCAGTTGCCGTTGTCCTCGTCGCCCAGGATCCGGGCGAAACAGGCACCGGAGTCGAAGCGGGGCAGGCACAGCCAGTCGATCGAGCCGTCCCTGCCGACGAGCGCCGCGGTCTGCTCGTCGCCGATGAGGGCGTAGTCCTCGATGCGCGCGTTCACGGGATGCGGTTTCCCGGTGGACCTGGGCGCCAATCAGGGGGGTGCGCCGGGGGAGTGAGGCTTGCCGGGACGTCAGACGGCCGTCGGCGCCGTCTTCTCCGGCGTCTCCGCCGCCGCGGTCTCCTCCCGGTCGCGGATCTCGCGCCGGACCAGGGACCACCAGCCCACCGGGACGGCCGCGGCGAAGAGCCACCACTGGATCATGTACGCGTAGTTCAGCGGGGCGTCCTCGCTGCCGGGGTCGGAGATCTGCTCCGGTGAGCCGCCCCGGGGCTCGGGCGCGGTCTGTTCGACGTAGCCGCCGAGCACCTTCGCGCCCAGCCGCCGCGCCTCCTCCGCGCTGTTGATCAGCATGATCTGCCGGTCGGGCAGGCCCTTGACGTTCTTGATGCCGCTCGCCGCGGTGGTCTCGTCGGCCTTCAGCCGCCCGGTGACGGTGGTCCGCCCGGCGGGCGGTGCGGGGATCTCGGGAAAGGCGGTCTGTACGCCGTTCGCGGGGATCCAGCCGCGGTTGACCAGCAGCACCTTGCCGTCGGTGAGGACGAGCGGGGTCAGGACGTGGAAGCCGACCTCGTCGTCGGAGCTGGTCCGGCGCCGGACCACGACCTCCCGGGAGGGATCGAAGGTGCCGGTCGCGGTGACCGTGCGGTACTTCTCGGTGCGGGTCACGGCGTGACCGGGCGAGGTGAGCCGCTCCACGGGGACCGGCTTGGCGTGCAGCGCTGCGGAGACCAGGTCGTTGCGGGCCGTGCGCTCCTCGTACCGGTGCTGCTGCCAGAAGCCGAGCCTGATCATCGTCGGGATCAGCGCGATCGCGAAGAGGGTGAGGATCACCCACTGGCGGGTCAGCAGGAAGCGGTAGCGGTGCACCCCACGACGGTACCTCCGGGCCGTGGGGTGCATTCAGGCGGGTTCCGTGTCACACCCGGTCCACCACCCCCGTCTTCCCGTCCTGGCGGGCGCAGTGGGCGCCGCAGTACCAGTTGCCCTCCGCCTCGACGCCCTGCCCGATGATCTGCACCCGGCAGTGCTCGCAGATGGGAGCCATGCGGTGGATCGCGCAGGAGAAGCAGTCGAACACATGCACTGCGCCCTGGGCGTGCACCTCGAAGGTCATTCCGTAGTCATTGCCGCAAACTTCGCATGTCGCCATGCGCCACAGGGTGAGCCGTCACCGGCGCCCGGGCGAGCGGGCGCCGGGGCGAGTCGTGGGGAATCACCCATCCGTACGGTCACTCGCCGGCGGGCTCGACATCCCTCAGCAGCTGCCCGAAGGCGGCCTCGTCGACGACCGGGGTGCCGAACTGCCGCGCCTTGACCACTTTCGAGGTGCCCGATTCGGGATCGTTGGTGACCAGCAGGCTGGTCAGCCGGGACAGGCTCGTCGCCACGTGCAGTCCGGCCTCGGCCGCCCGGTCCTCCAGCAGCTCCCGCTCGGTGGAGGTGTCACCCGAGAAGGCGACCCGCATGCCCTGTTTGAGACGTTTGCCGTCCTGGTAGCGACCCGGGTTGGGGTGGGGGCAGGCGGGGCGCTTGCGGGACGGGCGCCAACTGCTCTGCCGGTACCCGCCGTAGCCACCGCTCGCCTGCCGGCCGATCCGGGGAGTGTCCGACCACTCCGTCAGCGGCCGGCACTCCAGCAGCGGCAGCCGTACGTCGCCCGCCGCCGCGGCCCGCAGGCTGGGCCGGAACGCCTCGGCGAGCACGCGGGCGTCGTCCAGCGCGTGGTGCGCCCGCTGCTGCACCACCCCGAAGTGCGCCGCCAGCGACTCCAGCTTGAAGTTGGGCAGGGGCAGTCCCAGCTCCTTGGACAGCGCGATGGTGCACAGTCGCTGCCGCACCGGCGCCTCGCGCTGCGCGCGCGCGTACTCGCGCGCGATCATCTGCCAGTCGAAGACCGCGTTGTGCGCGACCAGCACCCGGCCGTCCAGCCGGGTGGCGAACTCCTCGGCGACGTCCGCGAACAGCGGCGCCCCTTCGAGCACGTCGCTCGTCAGACCGTGTATCCATACGGGGCCCGGATCGCGCTCCGGGTTGACCAGGGTGTACCAGTGGTCCTCGACCTCGCCGCGTGCGTCGAGCCGGTAGACGGCCGCGGAGATGATCCGGTCGTCCCGGGCCAGGCCGGTGGTCTCCACGTCAACGACCGCGTATCCCTTCGGATACGCGGTCGGCCACTGGGTGGGGGAGGACACTGCGGTCGCACGGTCTTCGAGCATGGTCACTGAGGATACGGGCCGCGACTGACAGCGCTGTCCCTCAGGGGCCGAGCCGGTCCGCCCGGGCCCGTGCTCGTGCTCGGTCACCGCACGCGCGTGCGTACCCGCAATCCGGCGGACCCGCAGGACGGTTCGGGGCGGCCGACCGGGCGTCGGCCCGGGGCGGCTACTTTCCGCGCGGTGCGAGCAGTGCGCCCACCAGCGCCCGTACGGAGGTGACGAACAGTCGCTCCGCGTCGACGGGGCGGGCCAGCGCGCGGGCCAGAGCGGGATCGGTGCCGGCGACCCCGGTGCTCCACAGCTCTTCCTCGCCGGGCCGCTGCACAGGGGCGCGCTCGCGGTTGCGCTCGACCAGCACATGCCCGACGACCTGGAACTGCACCGCCCGCACGAACTCGGCGGCCCGGGAACCCCGCAGCCCCGCCGCGTGTGCCTCGCGCACCAGGACCTGCTGGGCGGGCAGGAACATCCGCTCGGTCAGCCCGCGCTCGTGCACCAGGGCCACCAGGTGCGGGTGGTCGCGCAGCTGCCGGTGCAGGGCGCGCGCGACGGAGACGACCCGCGCTTCGGGCGTGCGCCCGGCCGGACGGATCTCGCCGAGACCGGCCACGGTCCGCTCCACCAGGGCGTCCAGCAGGGCCTCGCGGCCCCCGACGTGCCAGTAGATCGAGGTGACGGCGGTGCCCAGCTCGGCGGCGAGCCCCCGCATGGTCAGCGCGTCCGGGCCGTGCCGCCGCACCAGGGCGGCGGCGGTGTCCAGCACCTCGTCCCTGCTCAGGGTGCCTCTCGGCCCATGCGGCATGGTCCCCCCCAACTTCCGTTCGTGCACGCGTATTTACCCTTCGGGCGGTCTGCTGTAACTGTGTTACAGATGACGGCCCGTCAGAAGAAGGGCGGTACGACGTATGACACGCGTACGGTACGGCGCACGGACCGAGCGGGAGATCGCCGCCACACGCACCGCGAGCGCGCGGCTCCCCGACATCTGGTCCACCGGGGTGGTGGCCGTCTGGGAGACCGACCCGGACGCGGTCGCGGCGGTGCTGCCACCACCGCTGAAGCCCACGGGCAGCCCGCTCGTCCGGGTGAACATCAGCAAGGTCGACCTGCCCGGATACCCGCTCGGCGCTGGCTCCTTCGCGGTCGCCGCCGCGCACGGCGAGGTCGAGGGCTGGTACCCGCTGGTGATGCCGATGACCCACGAACGCGCGCTCACCGGCGGCCGCGAGGTCTTCGGCGAGCCCAAGAAACTCGGCGAGGTGACCGTCGAGCGGGAGGGCCTCGTCGTCCGGGCGTCCCTGGCCCGGCACGGCATCGCCTTCGTGGAGGTGCGCGGCGCGGTGAGCGGCGAACTGCCCCTTCCGGAGCCGGCGCGCAAGACCGACTTCTACTTCAAGTTCCTTCCCGCGGTGGACGGTTCGGGGTTCGACGGTGACCCTCTGCTGGTGCACTGCGTGCGCCACGAGAAGGTGCGCCGACTGGAGCGCGTCACCGGGGACGTCGTGCTCCGCGAGTCCCTGTACGACCCGGTTGCCGACCTCCCGGTGCTGCGGCTGCGTGAGGTCACCATCGGGGAGAAGACCAGTGACCAGAGCGGCCGTGTGGTCGAACGAGTCGACGCACAGGCCCTGTTGCCGTACATCCACCAGCGCTACGACGACCCGCTCCAGGCCCACGACGGGCCCCCCGAGGGGAGCGCATGATGCCGTGTGTGACAGGGGGACAGTCCCCGGACCTTCAAGACCCCCGGCCGGGAGCCGGATCGGCCAGGGCGACGTGGGGAGATGAGCGACCATGGAGCTGAGAGCGGGACAGGTCGCCGTCGTCACCGGGGCGGCGAGCGGCATCGGGCTGGCGATGGCACAGCGGTTCGCGGCCGAGGGCCTGAAGGTCGTACTCGCCGACGTCGAGGAGGCGGCGCTGGACAAGGCCGCCGCGGACCTGCGCGCGGACGGTGCCGACGTGCACGCGCGCGTGGTCGACGTCGGCGTACGCGAACAGGTCCAGGAGCTGGCCGAGTCGGCGTACGGGACCTACGGCGCCGTACACGTCCTGTGCAACAACGCGGGCGTCGGCTCGGGCGCCGAGGGGCGCATGTGGGAGCACGAGCCGAACGACTGGCAGTGGGCCTTCGCCGTCAATGTGTGGGGCGTCTTCCACGGCATCCAGGCGTTCGTGCCACGGATGATCGAGTCCGGTCACTGCGGTCATGTCGTCAACACATCCTCCGGCGACGGCGGCATCGCGCCCCTGCCGACCGCCTCCGTGTACGCGGTCACCAAGGCGGCCGTCGTCACCATGACCGAGTCCCTGTACGCCCATCTGAAGGCGGAGCACGCGCGCGTGGGCGCCTCGGTGCTCTTCCCCGGACCGCACATGCTGCGCACCGGCCTGTGGGAGTCGCACCGCAACCGGCCGACCCGCTACGCCAAACAGCGCCCCCGGAAGACGCCCTACCGCAGCCTCGGCCAGTGGGAGGCGGCGATGCGCGCGGCCGGCCATGAGATCCGCTTCACGCCCGTCGAGGAGGTCGCCGAACTGGTCGCGGACGGCGTCCGCGCCGACCGCTTCTGGCTGCTGCCGGCGAGCGAGCACAGCGACGCCCAGATCCGCGCGCGGGCGCACTCGATGCTGGAGCGCGCGAACCCGTCGTACCTCGAAAGCTTCATACTCGATTGACCGGGAGGCTGCTGTGACCGGCCAGGACCCGTATCTGATCATCTCCTCCGACTGCCACGCCGGGCTGCCCACCGAGCAGTACCGGCCCTACCTGGAGTCCCGCTTCCACCGGGACTTCGACGAGTTCCTCGCGGGCCGCGACCGGCGCCGCGAGGAGATGACCCGGCTCGGCATCCGCAACGAGGCGTTCGCGACCAAGTGGTTCCACGACAACGAGGAAGGCCTGCGCGGCGGCTGGGACGCGGCCCAGCGCCTGAAGGAGCTGGACGGGGACGGTGTGGCCGCCGAAGTCGTGTTCCCGGACGCCGACGCCGTGGACAGCCGGACCGCCGCCCCCTTCGGCGTGGGCCTCGGCCTCTCCGGCGACCACGATCCGGAGCTGGGCATGGCGGGCGCCCAGGCACACAACCGCTGGCTCGCGGACTTCGTCTCGGAGCACCCCGAACGGCACTGCGGGGTCGCCCTGCTGCCCGTCACGGCCCCCGTCCAGCGGGTCGTCGCCGAGATCCACCGGGCCCGGGAGTCCGGCCTCGGCGCCCTGATGATCCCCGCCATGTGGGCGGACCGCGAGCCGTACCACGACCGCCGTTACGACCCGGTGTGGGCGGCCGCCGCCGAGTGCGGGATGCCGGTGCTCACCCACTCCGGCGCGGCCCCGCGCGAGGAGTACGGCGACCACCTCGGCATCTACGTGAGCGAAGTGACCTGGTGGCCGGCCCGGCCGCTGTGGTTCCTGCTCTGGTCCGGTGTCTTCGAACGCCATCCCGGACTGCGGTTCGGGGTCGCCGAGTCGGGCTGCTGGTGGCTGCCGAACCTGCTGTGGTTCATGGACCGCCTCTACCTCGGCGCGCACGGCGGCAAGAAGCTCTCCCCGTTCCAGGAGCTGAAGCGCCCGCCGCACGAGTACCTCGACCGGCAGGTCTTCATCTGCGCCACCAACACCAAGCGGCGCGAGCTGGCGCAGCGGTACGAGATCGGCGTCGACAACATCCTCTGGGGCAGCGACTTCCCGCATCCCGAGGGCACCTGGCCCGACACGCGCGCGTGGCTGCGGCGCACCTTCCACGACATCCCGGTGAGCGAGACGCGCCGCATGCTCGGGCTGGCGGCGGCCGAGGCCTTCGGTTTCGACGTGCGCACGCTGACGCCGCTGGCCGAGCGCATCGGTCCCACCCCCGCCGACCTCGGCCAGCCGGCCGACCAGAGGGCCGTCGAGGCGTCCTGGGCGCGCTCGCGCGAGGTGGGCAGGCACTGGCTGACCGACCACGACTTCCCGATGCTGGGGGTGACGCAGTGAGCGACCGGTACACGGTGATCTCCGCCGACTGCCATGCGGGGGCCGATCTCCTCGACTACAAGCCGTACCTGGAGAAGCGCCACCACGACGACTTCGACGTCTGGGCGGCCACCTACGTCAACCCCCACGAGGATCTGCTCGCCGACTCGGCCGACCGGAACTGGAACTCCGAACGGCGCCTCGCCGACCTGGAGGCGGACGGGATCGTCGCGGAGGTGATCTTCCCGAACACCATCCCGCCGTTCTTCCCGTCCAGCTCCCTGATGGCGCCGGCCCCGACCGCCGGGGACCTCGAGCTCCGCTGGGCCGGCCTGCGCGCCCACAACCGCTGGCTGGCGGACTTCTGCGCGGCCGCGCCCGGCCGCCGGGCCGGCGTCTTCCAGATCCTCCTGGGCGACGTCGACGAGGCGGTCAAGGAGATCAGGCGGGCCGCGTCGGCGGGCCTCAGGGGAGGCCTGATGCTGCCCGGCACCCCGCCCGGCTCCGGCCTGCCCGAGCTGTACTCGCGCGCGTACGACCCGATCTGGGCCGTCTGCGCGGAACTCGGCGTCCCCGTCAACCACCACGCGGGCTCCGCCTCCCCACCGCTCGGCGACGAACCCGCCGCCCGCGCGGTCTTCATGGTCGAGACGACCTGGTTCTCCCACCGCGCCCTGTGGCACCTGGTCTTCGGCGGGATCTTCCGCCGCCACCCCGGACTGCGGCTGGTCCTCACCGAGCAGGGCTCCGGCTGGATCCCCGGAGTCCTCGACATGCTGGACTACTACCACGGCCGTCTGGTCGCGGCCGCTACGAAGACCGGCACCGCCGAGGCCAGGTTCGGCGTGGGCCTGGCCGAGAGCATGGGTGACTCGCCGTCCCGGGTCTGGCGCGAGCACTGCTTCGTCGGCGCCAGCTTCATGCGGCCGCACGAGGTTCCGCTGCGCGACCGCATCGGCATCGACAAGATCATGTGGGGCAGCGACTACCCGCACGACGAGGGCACCTACCCGTACACCCGCGAGGGCCTGCGGTTCGCCTACGCCGGCGTCCCGCGCGCGGAGCTCGCGGCCATGCTCGGCGGCAACGCGGCCCGCGTCTACGGCTTCGACCTGGACCTCCTGGACCCCATCGCGGCGAAGGTGGGCCCGACGGTGGCGGAGATCGCCGAACCACTGGAGGAGCCGCCGGCGGACGCGACGAGCCCGGTGTTCGCGCGGGGAGCGTCGGTGCGGGTGTGGTGAGGGGCGGGGGTGTCGGCGGGAGTCGGGCGACGCCCGGGGTGCGATCCTCCGTCCTGTGACGGAACCAACCCATGACGAGGCCCATGGAGGAGCGCTCGGCTCCCGGCTGAACTGGCTGCGTGCGGCCGTGCTGGGCGCGAACGACGGCATCGTCTCCACCGCGGGCCTCGTCGTCGGCGTGGCCGGCGCGACCCAGGACCGGGCCGCCCTGCTCACCGCCGGCCTCGCCGGGCTGCTCGCCGGATCGATGTCCATGGCGGCCGGGGAGTACGTCTCCGTCTCCACCCAGCGCGACTCCGAGGTGGCCGCGTTGGCCATGGAGAAACGGGAGCTCAAGGAGCAGCCGGCGGCCGAACTGGAGGAGCTGACCGAATTGCTCCAGGACCGCGGCCTGTCCCGGGACGTGGCCCGGGAGGCCGCCGAACAGCTCACCGCGCGGGACGCACTGAAGGCACACGCGCGCGTGGAACTGGGCATCGACCCGGACGAGCTGACCAACCCCTGGCACGCGGCCTGGGCGAGCTTCGTGGCCTTCACCGCGGGCGCGCTGCTGCCCCTGCTGGCCATGGTGCTGCCCCCGGCCGGCCTGCGGCTGCCGGTGACCGTGGGGTCCGTGCTCGCCGCGCTCGTCCTCACCGGGTGGAGCAGCGCCCGGCTGGGCGCGGCCGGCCCGAAGCGCGCGATGCTGCGGAACGTGGTCGGCGGGGCGCTCGCCATGGGGGTGACGTACGCGGCGGGGAGCCTGCTCGGAGCGGCGGGCGTGTAGCGCGGCTGCCGCGCCGTACCGCCTGGTCCGGGGCACCCTCGGCGAGCGGCCCGCGGCGGCCGGGGCGTACGGTGAAGTGCGCTCGACCACCCCCTGGGCGCAACCGCACGCACCCCGCACGAGAAGGATCCTCGCCATGCGCGCCACCACCATCCACGCCCCCTACGACATGCGCGTGGAGGACGTGCCCGAGCCCGTGGTGCAGCTGCCCACCGACGCCGTGGTGCGGGTGCTGCGCGCCTGCATCTGCGGCAGCGACCTGTGGGCCTACCGGGGCGAGGCGGCCCGGCAGCCGGGACAGCGCATCGGGCACGAGTTCCTCGGCGTCGTCGAGGAGACCGGTTCCGAGGTGTCCACCGTCCGGCGCGGCGACCTGGTGGTCGCGCCCTTCATGTGGTCCGACGGCGTCTGCGACTACTGCCGCGAGGGCCTGACGACATCCTGCGAGCACGGCGGCTTCTGGGGCTCCGTCGGCTACGACGGCGGCCAGGGCGAGGCCGTACGCGTGCCGTTCGCCGACGGCACCCTCGTCCAACTGCCCAAGGAGGCGGCCTCCGACGACCATCTGCTGACCGCCCTGCTCACCCTCTCCGACGTGCTCGGCACCGGCCACCACGCCGCCCTCGGCGCGGGTGCCCGGCCGGGCGCCACGGTCGCCGTGGTCGGCGACGGCGCGGTGGGCCTGTGCGCGGTGCTGGCCGCCAAGCGGCTGGGCGCCGAGCGGATCATCGCGCTCGGCCGCCACGAGGTCCGCACCGACATCGCGCGCCGCTTCGGCGCCACCGACGTCGTGGCCGAGCGCGGGGACGCGGCCGTCGAGGCCGTCCGCGAACTCACCCGCGGCCAGGGTGCGCACGCCGTCGTCGAGGCGGTCGGCACCGAGCAGTCCATGCGGACGGCCGTGAACATCACCCGCGACGGCGGCGCGATCGGGTTCGTGGGCGTGCCCCACGGCAGCGGCACCGGCCTGGACCTCGGCGTCATGTTCGACCGGAACATCGCCCTGCGCGGCGGTGTCGCGCCGGTCCGCGCCTACATCCCCGACCTGCTGCCCGACGTCCTCGACGGCACGATCGACCCCTCGCCGGTCTTCGACATGACCGTCGGCATCGAGGACGTCCCCGACGGCTACAAGGCGATGGACGAGCGCACCGCCCTCAAGGTGCTCGTCACCAACGGCTAGGACCAGCGGATCGGCAGCGGCAGCGCCGTGAGCAGACCCGAGACCGCCACCACGGCGCCGAGGGCGATCACTTCGGCCCGCGCGGGGGCGTAGGCGGTCAGCGGGTCGGCCGCCCGGCTCAGCCGGATCCGCGCCCACAGGGCGAGTACGGCGACGACGGCGACCAGGATCACCTTGGCCAGCAGGGTGCGTCCGTACGCCGTCGTCGTCAGCTGGTCCAGAAGCGTCGCCGCCGGCATGCGCCGCAGCGAACTCCACACCCCGGTCGCGGTCAGGGCCGCGAGCAGAACGGCGGCCACGCGCGCATAGAGCCCCAGCAGTGCCGCCCCGGCCGCGTGGCCGTGCCACGGCCCGATGGTCCGCAGCACGTGCAGCAGGCCGCCCACCCACAGCGCCGCGCAAGTCAGGTGCACCAGCGTCAGACCCGAGCCGATCAGTGGATTCTGCTCGGCCGTGGGATGTGCGCGCAGCGCCTCGGCGACCACCACGGCGGCCAGCGGCCACACCTGCGCCGCCGGGCGGCGTGCGAACGCGCACAGCGCCGCCAGCAGGAAGGCGTTGACCTCCAGCAGGGCCAGCTTGCCGTCGCGGGAGTCGTACAGGCCGGCCGCATCCATCTGGCCGAGGCTGTGCGGGACCAGGTTGCCGGTGGACACCACCGAGGCGAGGGCGAGCGCGGCCAGAAAGCCCACACCGGTCGCCAACGGGGCCCAGCTGCGCGGCCGTTCAGACGGGGCACCCGGAAGGCGCCGGGCGAGCCGGAGCACGAACAGCTCGCCGAGCGGCACGCACAGCGCGGCGAACAGCACCCCGCGCAGGAGCGCTATCCCGCCCACCCCTGGGGCGGCGGCCTCCCCGGTGCCGTCCAGCGCGGCGGACGGCCCGAGCAGCGGGACCAGGGCGGCCTCGGTCACCAGGACCAGGACGGCGACGGCCCGGACGGTGGCGGACCGTCGGGCCGGGCCGTCCGCGTCGGCAGCCCCGGCAGTCGGTCGTATCAAGGTCACCCCGAGATCCTCACCAGCCGTGGCAGAAGCGGGCAAGTCCAGGAAAACAACCGGCGCCACGGCATTCCACCCATACGTACGTTTCCGGCCGCCCGCGCGCTCATCACCAGGAGGCCGGGTCCGAACCCCACGGCACCGGAGGCTGGGCCCAGTCGGCGGGCCCGCCCGCGAAGGACACCGGAGGCAGGGCGTACCGCAGCCGGCCGAGGAGGCTGTCCCGCTCGGCCAGCCAGGCGTCGGGCCCCTCGTACGACGCACCGCCCTCGGCCGGGCCTGGCCGGATCCCGTCGGTCAGCCAGAGCGCGGTCCGGGCGAGCGCCAGCCGGACGAGCCGGCCGCCTCCGTCGTACGACTGCTCGGTCAGCGCCCGCAGCACGGCCCCCGCCAGCAGATACCCGGTGCCGTGGTCCAGTGCCTGGGCGGGCAGCGCGCCGGGCTCTTGCGCCGAGCCCTCGGTCACCGCGATGCCGGTCGCGACCTGCACGAGGCTGTCGAAGCCGCGCCGCCCGCCCCAGGGGCCGTACGCGCCCCACGCCGACACCTGCGCCACGACCAGCCCCGGCCGCCGCTCGGCCAGCGCCTGCGGAGAGATCCCGAACCGGTCCAGGGCACCCGGCCGGTAGCCGGTGACCACGACGTCCGCCGAGGCCAGCAGCTCCTCGAAGGTGTCCCGGTCGGTGCCGAGGCCGAGGGTCGCCGACCGCTTCCCGATGCCCGTGTCGGCGTGCTGGTCGGCGAGTTCGGGCAGCTGCGGGGCGTCCACGCGCAGTACGTCCGCGCCGAGCAGGGCCAGCGTCCGGGTGGCGACCGGCCCGGCCAGCACCCGGGTCAGGTCGAGGATTCGGAGACCGGCGGCGGGCAGCAGGGGAGCGGCGGCCGGATCGAGCGGCGGGAGCACGCGCGCGCGTGCCGAGCCGAGTCGCTCGCGTTCGACCAGGGGGCGGGCGGCCAGCACGGCGGCCTGCTCGTGCGCCGACCACTCCTTCGGGGAGCGCAGGGCCACGGCGAGACCGCCGCCGCCGTACACCGTCTCCTCCACTTCCAGGGCGGTGCGTTCGGCGATCAGGGCGGCCACCTCCGCGACCGGGGCGTCCGCCGGCAGGCCCAGCGCGCGGAGCAACCGGGCGCGGTGGTGCGGGTAGTTGGCGTGGGTGCGCACCCAGCCGTCGGCCGTCCGCCAGAACCGCGACAGCGGCGCGAAGGCGACCGGTGCGCGCCCGTCGACCCGCAGCAGCCGCTCACTGTGGAAGGCGGCGGCGACCGCACCGTCGTCCACCCCGACCGCCGGCACCTCGTCTAGCCCGGCCCGCCGAGCCGCCAGTTCGGCGCCGGCCAGCGCGCACGCGCCGACGCACGCGCGCGCCAGCTGCCGGACGGGAAGGCGTGCCGCAAGCACGCCCTCCCGCAGCACGGGGGTGACTCGTTCGGCCAGGACGGGATCGCCGCCCAGGGCCGACCATGCGTACTTGATTGCAGTCATGACTGCACTATGCAGTATTGATTGAATCAATATACGGAGGAATGCGTCTCCACCTGTCTATGTGGACACGCCCACCCGTCCACGTAGACACCGCTGCCCGTCTAGTTGGTCACCGCGGCCAGCGCGTCAGCCATGCCCCAGCCGTGGAAACCGTTGTAGTTCTTCGAGCCCTCGCACACCGCGTCGACCTTGCCGTCCCCGTCGATGTCGTACGGATCCGTGCACGGCGTGGCGTTCGCCTCGGCGTACAGCAGAGCCTTCACCAGGGCGGCGGGGGCGTGCGGATGGGTTGACTTGATCAATGCGGCAACGCCGACGACATGCGGCGTCGCCATCGACGTGCCGGCCATGTAGCCCCACTTGCCACCCGGCAGCGGGCCCAGGATGAGACCGCTGGTCGCCGGGGGCTCCGGCTTCTGGTAGGCCGTCGAGTCGCCGCCGGGAGCGGCGATGTCGATCACCCCGCGGCCGTAGTTGGAGAAGGACGACTTCAGGCCCTTCGCCCCGGTCGCCGCCACGGTCACCACACCCGGCAGCTGGGTCGGGATGTCGTAGCACTCGTGCGGGTCGATCACCCGGTCCGACGGGGTGCCGTCGTTCGGGGAGACCGGGTCGGTGATCGAGTCGGACGCGAGGTCGTAACTCTCGTTGCCCGCCGCCGCGACGTTGACCGTGCCCTTCTTCTCCGCGTACCGCGAAGCCCGGGTGATGGCGTCGACGAGGGCCTTCTGGTCAGGGTCGGTCGAGCAGTTGAAGTACCACGGGTCGGTGTAATAGCTGTTGTTGGTCACGTCGACGTGGTGCTCGGCCGCCCACATGAAGCCGCAGACCACGGCCTCCGTGTAGAAGTACCCGTCCGGGTTGGCGACCTTGATGCCCGCCACTTTGACGCCCGGTGCCACACCCGTGACGCCCACGCCGTTCTTCGCGGCCGCGATCTCGCCCGCCACATGCGTGCCGTGCGGGCTCTCCGACGCGCTCGGCCGCCAGGCTCCGTCCGTCGTGTCCGGCTTGCCCGACACACAGTTCGCGGAGGCGTCACGGTCGAAGTTGGGCGCGATGTCCGGGTGGGTGTCGTCGACGCCCGTGTCGATGACGGCGACCGTCACCTTCGGGCTGCCCAGGGTCTTCTCGTGCGCCTTGTCCGCCTTGATGGCCGGCAGGTCCCACTGGAGCGGCTCCAGCGGATCCTGCCCGTCGGCCGCCTTCGCGTCGGCGACCTCCTCGGCGCTCAGCACCTTCGGCGTGCCGACGTCGGTGGTGGACTGGGCGGGCAGCGGAGCGTTGCGCGTGGCACCGGCCGAGTCGACCCCGCGCACCGTGCGGATCTGCTTGGCGAAGTCCGGGTTCGAGGAGTGGACGACGATCACGCCGATCCGGTCGTACGTGGTCACCACCGAGCCGCCGGCCTCGGCGACGGCCTTCCGTACATGGGCCGGAACGCCGTGTCCGGGGCGGACGTTGACGACATAGCTGAGCGAGGGACCGTCGGTGGCCGCCGTGCTCGTGGTGCTCGTGGCGTCGGCCGCGGACGCCGTGACGTCGGGCAGGAACGCGAGGGCCGTGGCCATGGCCATCCCGACCGGGATCGCCATGGCACGGCGGTAGCGCGACTGGGGCGCTGTCATGTGTCTGTCTCTCCAGTTCGTTCGCGGTACGAGCGGGTCGTGCGGGAAGCCGTGCCGAGGGCGTCTACCGGACCGCGCGCAGCGCGTCGACGACCCCGAAGCCGTAGAAGCCGTTGACGTGCCGGCCGCCGACGCAGGTCGCGTCCACGACCCCGTCGCCGTTCCCGTCGTAGGGTTCGGTCGGGCAGCCCGGGTTGTCCGCCTGGGCCTTCAGGAGGGCCTGCAGCTGGGCGGGGGAGGCGTGCCGGTGGGCCGACTTCAGCAGCGCGGCCACCGCGGCCACGTGCGGGGACGCCATCGACGTGCCCTGCAGGAAGCCGTACTGGTCGTTCGGCAGCGTGGACAGGATGCGGCCGTCCTTCGACGGTGTGTCCGGGATCTGGTACTTGTCGCCGCCCGGCCCCGCCACGTCCACGACGCCCCTGCCGTAGCTGGAGTAGTACGACTTGGCGCCCTTGACGCCCACCGCGCTCACGGTCACCACGCCGGGCAGCTGGGTCGGCACGTCGAAGCACTCGTGCGGGTCGACCGTCCGGGGCACGGGGGTGGCGTCGTCGGGGCTGGAGTCGTCCACCAGGGCGTGCGAGTCGAGGTCGTCGTTGGAGTTGCCGGCCGAGGCCACATTGAGCGTGCCCTTGCGCTGTGCGTACAGCTGGGCCCTGTTGACCGCGTCAACGATGGCACGTTGATCGGGATCGTCCATGCAGTTGTACAGCCACGGATCAACGTAGTAGCTGTTGTTGGTGACCTCGATGCCGTGGTCGGCCGCGAACACGAAGGCGCAGACCACGCTTTCGGGGTAGAACAGCGAGTTCGCGTCCGGCTGGGCCACGGTGATGCTCGCGACCTTCACTCCGGGTGCCACACCCGCCACGCCCGTCCCGTTGCGGGCCGCGGCTATCTCGCCCGCCACATGCGTGCCGTGGTAGTGGTCGGCATCCACCGGCCGCCAGGCGCCGTACGTCGTGTCCGCCCTGCCGCTCACACAGTTCGCCGACTGCGACGCGGAGAAGTTCGGGGCGATGTCCGGGTGGGTGTCGTCTACGCCGGTGTCGATCACCCCGACGGTCACGCTCCTGCTGCCCGGGTTGATCTTCGCGGCCTTGTCGGCGCCGATCGCCCGCAGATCCCACTGGTCCGCCTCGAGGGGCTCCTGGCCCGCTGCCGCGCTCCTGGCGATCTTCGCGGCCTCCGTCTTCGACAGGACCTGCACCCCGCCCTCGTCCGTCGTCCCGGCCGCGGTCAGCGGAGCGGTACGCGTGGCACCCGCCGACTGCACACCGCGTACGGCACGCATCAGCCGGCCGAAGTCGGGATTCGCGGAGTGTGCGACGATCACGCCGATCCGGTCGTAACTCTCCACGACGGTACCGCCGTTGCGGGTGATCGCCTGTCGCACCGAAGCGATCGTGCGGTGGTCCGTCCTGGTGTTGACGACATAAGCGAGGTCGACACCGTCCGCCGCCCGCGCCGTCGTGGCCGCCGGGACCGCCGCCGAGGCCGCCGTCGGCAGAAAACCGAGCGAGGCGGTCAGCGACAGCACGACCGGCACGGCGAGCGCGAGCCGGCGTCTGGAGCGCAGATGAGCCATGGGATCTCCACATCATCCGGATACAAAACCGCCCGAGACACAGGTGGTGCTCGGGCAGGTACATGACGGGTGGTGCAGGGCGAAGCTATCTCCACAGACTGATCTCCGAAAGAGCCAGGCGTACTTGAACCACTGCGTGCGTGGCGCCGTGACCGTGGACGAAGGGCCCATCAGGATCGTGGCCCGCCGGGATGACACTTGGGAGTCGATCAGTGACTCCCGGTAATGTGATCCCCGTCCTGTGAGGTCAGAAAGCGCATGTCCGTGACGCGAGGAGACTCCGTGGCTACCGAGACACCGCCCCCCGCGAGGCCCCAGGCCTCCCTTCCCTCCACCGAGGAGTTCGTCGAGGAGCAGCAGAGCGCGGAGTTCGGTGAACTGCGCCGCTCCTACCGCTCCTTCGCCTTCCCCCTGACCGTCGCCTTCATCGCCTGGTACCTGCTGTACGTCCTGCTCTCCAACTACGCGGGCGACTTCATGGGCACCAAGGTGGCCGGCAACATCAACGTGGCCCTCGTCCTGGGCCTCGCCCAGTTCCTCACCACGTTCCTCATCGCCTGGTGGTACGCGCGGCACGCCGCGGCCAAGCTCGACCCCAAGGCCGAAGCCATCAAGACCCGGATGGAGGGCGGCGCATGACCCCCGCGCAGCACACCCTGCTGGCCGCCGGCGAGGCGAGCCAGCACCGGCCGCTGATCATCACCCTGTTCTCGGTGTTCGTCGCCGCCACCCTCGTCATCACCGTCTGGGCGGGCCGGCAGACCAAGGACGCCGCCGACTTCTACGCCGGCGGCCGCCAGTTCACCGGCTTCCAGAACGGCCTCGCCGTCTCCGGCGACTACATGTCCGCCGCGTCCTTCCTCGGCATCGCCGGCGCCATCGCCCTCTTCGGCTACGACGGTTTCCTCTACTCCATCGGCTTCCTCGTCGCCTGGCTCGTCGCCCTGCTCCTGGTCGCCGAACCGCTGCGCAACTCCGGCCGCTACACGATGGGCGACGTCCTGGCCTACCGGATGCGGCAGCGGCCCGTCCGTACGGCCGCCGGCACGTCCACGATCGTCGTCTCGATCTTCTACCTGCTCGCCCAGATGGCCGGCGCGGGCGTCCTGGTCTCCCTGCTCCTGGGCATCACCAGCGACGCCGGCAAGATCGGCATCGTCGCCCTGGTCGGCGTGCTGATGATCGTGTACGTGACGATCGGCGGCATGAAGGGCACCACCTGGGTCCAGATGGTCAAGGCGGTGCTGCTGATCGTGGGCGCCCTGCTGCTGACCTTCCTGGTCCTGCTGAAGTTCAACTTCAACATCTCGGACCTGCTCGGCAAGGCCGCCGACAGCAGCGGCAAGGGCTCCGCGTTCCTCGAGCCCGGCCTGAAGTACGGCGCCACCGGCACCACCAAGCTGGACTTCATCTCGCTCGGCATCGCCCTGGTCCTCGGCACCGCCGGCCTGCCCCACATCCTGATCCGCTTCTACACGGTCCCGACCGCCAAGGCCGCCCGCAAGTCCGTGATCTGGGCAATCGGTCTGATCGGCGCCTTCTACCTGATGACCCTCGCCCTCGGCTTCGGCGCGGCCGCGCTGATCAAACCGGACGAGATCATCGCCTCCAACAAGGCCGGCAACACCGCGGCACCCCTGCTCGCCCTCCATCTCGGTGGAGTGGACTCCACCTGGGGCGCGATCCTGCTGGCGACCATCTCCGCGGTCGCCTTCGCCACGATCCTCGCGGTCGTCGCGGGCCTGACCCTGGCCTCGTCCTCCTCCTTCGCCCACGACATCTACGCCAACGTCATCAAGAAGGGGCAGGCCACCGAGAAGCAGGAGATCAACGCGGCCCGCTACGCGACCGTCGGCATCGGCGCGGTCTCGATCCTCCTGGGCGCTCTCTCCCGCGACCTGAACGTGGCCGGACTGGTCGCCCTCGCCTTCGCGGTCGCCGCCTCCGCCAACCTGCCGACCATCCTCTACAGCCTGTTCTGGAGGCGGTTCACCACCTCGGGCGCCCTGTGGTCGATCTACGGCGGCCTGGTCACCGCGGTCGGTCTGGTGCTGTTCTCCCCGGTGGTCTCCGGCAAGCCGACCTCGATGTTCCCCGAGGTCGACTTCCACTGGTTCCCGCTGGAGAACCCGGGCATCATCTCGATCCCCGTCGGCTTCCTGCTGGGTGCCGTGGGCACCCTGCTGTCGAAGGAGGTGCCGGACGCCGGCAAGTACGCGGAGCTGGAGGTGAGGTCCCTGACCGGGACCGGAGCCCACTGAGGTTCGCACGGACGGCCGCGTCGTCCAGGACTGTACGGTCCTACGACGCGGCCGCGTCCCACCTCGTAAGATCGGGCCGCTGTCGATGACAGTGCTGTCACGTAGGCTCGCAGGTGACGGAAGATTTGTACTCCGGATCGAGGGAGGGGGCCCACGTGCTCATCGACACCTACGGCCGAGTGGCCACCGACCTGAGGGTCTCGCTGACCGACCGGTGCAATCTGCGCTGTACCTACTGCATGCCCGAGGAGGGCCTGCAGTGGCTGGCCAAGCCCGACCTGCTCACGGACGACGAGATCGTCCGCCTGGTCGACATCGCGGTCCGCCTGCTCGGCATCGAGGAGGTCCGCTTCACGGGCGGCGAGCCCCTGCTGCGCCCCGGCCTGGTCGGCATCGTCGAGCGCGTCGCGGCTCTCGCCCCCCGCCCGCAGATGTCCCTCACCACGAACGGCATCGGCCTCAAGCGCACCGCGTCCGCCCTGAAGGCGGCGGGCCTGGACCGGGTCAACGTCTCCCTGGACACCCTCCGCCCGGACGTCTTCAAGACTCTCACCCGGCGCGACCGCCACAAGGACGTCCTGGAGGGCCTCGACGCCGCCCGCGACGCCGGCCTCACCCCGGTCAAGGTCAACTCGGTCCTGATGCCGGGCCTCAACAGTGACGAGGCCCCGGACCTGCTGGCCTGGGCGCTGGAGCACGAGTACGAGCTGCGTTTCATCGAGCAGATGCCCCTCGATGCCCAGCACGGCTGGAAGCGCGATGGCATGGTCACCGCCGGGGACATCCTGGCCTCCCTGCGCACCCGCTTCGACCTCACCCCCGAGGGCGCGGACGAGCGCGGCTCGGCACCGGCGGAGCGCTGGCTGGTGAACGGCGGTCCGCAGCGGGTCGGCGTGATCGCCTCGGTCACCCGCCCGTTCTGCGCGGCCTGCGACCGTACCCGGCTCACCGCCGACGGTCAGATACGAACGTGCCTGTTCGCCACGGAGGAGACGGACCTGCGGGCCGCGCTGCGCTCCGACGCCCCCGACGAGGAGATCGCCCGCATCTGGCGCCTGGCGATGTGGGGGAAGAAGGCGGGTGCGGGCCTGGACGATCCCTCGTTCGTGCAGCCGGACCGCCCGATGTCGGCGATCGGCGGTTAGGGACTGTCCGGCGGATCATGCCGGAATCGCGGGGCCTGGGGCGCCCTCCCCCACTGCCTCAAGGGCGTGGGGGTACCCCCCGCGGCGTTGTCGTCGGTTGCCGACGCTCCGCGTCGACGCCCTCCTCCGCCTTGCAGCTGGACGCCCCAGGCCCCGCTCACCTGTGCTGATGGGGCACCGTTGCCTGGAGCCGGCCTGACCGGCGGATCAGGACGCCTCGGGCGCTTCCCAGTCCTCGAACTTCACCACGTCCTTCAGGAAGCCCCGGACCCCGAGGAACTGCGAGAGATGCTCGCGATGCTCCTCGCAGGCGAGCCATGTCTTCCGCCGCTCCGGCGTGTGAAGCTTCGGGTTGTTCCACGCCAGCACCCACACGGCATCGGCACGGCAGCCCTTGGCGGAACAGATAGGCGTGTCACTCACAGGTTCGTCTCACAGAACGGGTGCAAACAAGGCGACGCCGAGCAGCCACGGGGGGAGCTGCCCGGCGTCGGTCTGTCGCTCCGACGGGGGATGCGGAGCGCGTACGCAGTATGTCACGGGTCACCCTTCGCCCGGCACTGGAACTGCACGATTGATCTGAGCTTTTCTTGAGCTTGACGCGGCGTCCACACCCCTGGCCTCCGCGTCCCCCGTGGTCACGCCCTTTCGGGCCGCTCACCGCGCGCTCCCGCCGTCGGATCCGCCGCCCCCGTCCTCCGGAACGGAACCAGTCCGCCCGGTTTCCTTCTCCGCGCGCGGCGGCGCGATCATCGGCCGTGTCGGGGCGGCGACGAAGGTCGACGGAAGAGAGGGCGGCCGCTCCCGGCCCGCGTTCGCGATCACCACGGCGACATAGGGGAGGAGCGCACCGAGCACCAGCGCCACGACGGCGACATGGCGCTCGACGTTCCACAGCGTCGCAGCGAGGATCACCGAAGCGGTGCGGACCGTCATCGAGATGATGTACCGACGCTGCCGGCCCCGGATGTCCTCGGCCAGGCCGGTCCGGGCACCGGTGATCCGGAACACCTGGACGCTGCCGCCGTGCTGTTTCCGCATCACATTCCACCATCCGCCCGCATCGGACTCTCCCGGCCCGCACCTGCGTCCGCGCCCGACGGGGAACCGGACCAGGACACCTCCACGTTACGCCGCACCTCCACCGCCCACGAGACCGGGTCGCCTCCCGCCCGCGCGAACGTCTTCGGCCGTGCCGCGTACGGGTGTACCCGACATGCGCCGTACGGCGGACGGACCGAGACTGACCGTAATGCTCACGTCGAGCCGTACTAGGAGGCAGCCATGGGCTGGTTGTGGGCGATCATCGTGGGATTCGTGCTGGGCCTCATCGCGAAGGCGCTCATCCCGGGCAAGCAGCACAGCCCCCTCTGGCTGACCACCATCTGCGGCATGCTGGGCGCCATCGCCGGCAACGCCATCGCCGGCGCTTTCGGCGTCGCGGAGACCCGCGGCATCGACTGGAGCCGTCACGCCTTCCAGCTCGTCGCCGCGATCATCATCGTATTCCTCGTGGACATGCTCTACATGGCGACACTGGGCAAGAAGAAACAGCAGGTCTGACGGCAGACGCGGCAAAGGGCGGCCCCCGCATCGGGGACCGCCCTTCGGCCTTTTCTACGCGCCGGTGACCTCGACGGCCGCCAGGTTCTTCTTGCCCCGGCGCAGCACCAGCCACCGTCCGTGCAGCAGGTCCTCCTTCGCCGGGACAGCGTCCTCGGCGGTGACCTTCCCGTTGTTCACGTAGGCACCGCCCTCCTTGACCGTCCGGCGCGCGGCCGACTTGCTGGCCACCAGGCCGACTTCGGCGAACAGGTCGACCACCGGGCCGAGCTCGGCGACCTGGATGTGCGGCACCTCGGACAGCGCCGCCGCCAGCGTCCGGTCGTCCAGCTCCGTCAGCTCGCCCTGGCCGAACAGAGCCTTGGAGGCGGCGATCACGGCGGCCGTCTGGCCGGCGCCGTGCACGAGCGTCGTCAGCTCCTCGGCGAGCGCGCGCTGCGCGGCACGCGCCTGCGGACGCTCCTCGGTCTGCCGCTCCAGCTCCTCCAGTTCCTCGCGAGACTTGAAGGACAGGATCCGCATGTACTTCGAGATGTCGCGGTCGTCCACGTTCAGCCAGAACTGGTAGAACGCGTACGGCGTCGTCATCTCCGGGTCGAGCCAGACGGCGCCGCCCTCGGTCTTGCCGAACTTGGTGCCGTCCGCCTTGGTCATCAGCGGGGTGGCCAGGGCGTGCACCTCGGCGTCCGGCTCCAGCCGATGGATCAGGTCGAGGCCGGCCGTGAGGTTGCCCCACTGGTCGCTGCCGCCCTGCTGGAGCGTGCAGCCGTACCGCCGGTACAGCTGCAGGAAGTCCATGCCCTGCAGGATCTGGTAGCTGAACTCCGTGTAGCTGATGCCCTGGTCGGACTCCAGGCGGCGGGCCACCGAGTCCTTCGTCAGCATCTTGTTGACGCGGAAGTGCTTGCCGATGTCCCGCAGGAACTCGATCGCGGACAGGCCCGCGGTCCAGTCGAGGTTGTTCACCATGACGGCCGCGTTCTCGCCCTCGAAGGACAGGAACGGCTCGATCTGGCCGCGCAGCTTGCCGACCCAGCCGGCCACCGTCTCCGGGTCGTTCAGCGTGCGCTCGGCGGTGGGCCGCGGGTCACCGATCAGGCCCGTCGCACCGCCGACCAGCGCCAGCGGCCGGTGCCCGGCCTGCTGGAGCCGGCGCACGGTGAGCACCTGCACCAGATGCCCCACGTGCAGCGACGGCGCCGTCGGGTCGAAGCCGCAATAGAACGTGACGGGACCGTCCGCGAGCGCCTTGCGCAGTGCGTCTTCGTCGGTGGACAGGGCGAACAGCCCACGCCACTTCAGCTCGTCGACGATGTCCGTCACGGTTCTCGTGTCTCCTCGGTGATCCTGGGGCAGTCGGGTGACAGCCGACTACGAGGTTATACGCCCTGACTGACAGAGCTCATATTGAAATCGGGGATCCGCAGCGTGGGCATCGCGGCCCGGGTGAACCAGTCGCTCCACTCGCGAGGCAGTGTCTTCTCGGTGCGCCCCGCCTCCGCGGCCCGGCCGAGCAGGTCGACCGGCGACTCGTTGAACCGGAAGTTGTTCACCTGTCCGGTCACCTCCCCGTTCTCCACGAGGTAGACGCCGTCCCGGGTCAGGCCGGTGAGCAGCAGCGTCGCCGGGTCGACCTCGCGGATGTACCACAGGCAGGTCAGCAGGAGCCCGCGTTCGGTGGCCGCGACCATGTCCTCCAGGGAGCGGTCCCGCCCGCCGTCCAGGACCAGGTTGCCGAGCGTCGGGGAGACCGGCAGCCCGGTCAGGCCCGCGCTGTGCCGGGTGGTGGTCAGGCGCTTCAGCACGCCCTCGTCGACCCACTCGGTGGGACGCACCGGCAGCCCGTTGTCGAACACGGACTGGTCGCCGCCGGAGGAGTGGGCCACCACGAAGGGCGCGCACTCAAGGCCCGGCTCGTTCGGGTCGCTGCGCAGGGTCAGCGGCAGCTCGGTCAGCTTCTCGCCGACGCGGGTGCCGCCGCCCGGCCTGGAGAACACCGTCCGGCCCTCGGCCGCGTCCCGGCCCGAGGCCGACCACAGCTGGTAGATCAGCAGGTCCGCGACCGCGGTCGGCGGCAGCAGGGTCTCGTACCGGCCCGCGGGCAGCTCCACGCGCCGCTCGGCCCAGCCGAGCCGTACGGCCAGTTCGGCGTCCAGCGCGCCCGGGTCGACGTCCTTGAAGTCCCGCGTGGACCGGCCCGCCCATGCCGAGCGGGTGCGGTCCGGGGACTTGGCGTTCAGCTCCAGCGTGCCGGTCGGCTGGTCGTGCCTGAGGCGCAGTCCCGTGGACGTGCCCACGTACGTCGACACCAGCTCGTGGTTGGCGAATCCGTACAGCTCACGGCCGCCGGCACGCGCGCGGGCGAAGGCCTCGCCGAGCGCGGGGGCGAAGTCCGCGAAGACGGCGGAGGAGGTCTCGGCGGGCGCGTCCGTGAAGTCCGGGGACTGGGGGACCCCGGTGACCAGCGGCTGGGCGTCCTCGGCGGGCCCGGCTCCGCGTGCCGCGGCCTCGGCGGCCCGCACCAGCGGCTCCAGTTCCCCGGCGGTCACGGCGGACCGCGAGACGACACCGGATGCGGTGCCCTCCTGCCCGTCCACGGTGGCGATCACCGTGAGGCTACGGCCGCGGGTGACACCGTTGGTGGTGAGCGCGTTGCCGGCCCAGCGCAGATTGGCGGTGGAGTGCTCGTCGGCGATGACGACACAGCCGTCGGCCCGGGACAGCGCGAGCGCCCGCTCGACGACCTCGTGCGGCTTGTTCGCCTTGTTGGTGGGCGCACTCATCGACCGGCCTCCTGCGTGGTGTTCAGAATGTTGACGCCCTTGAAGAGGGCGGAGGGGCACCCGTGGGACACGGCGGCGACCTGGCCCGGCTGGGCCTTGCCGCAGTTGAAGGCGCCTCCCAGGACATAGGTCTGCGGACCGCCCACGGCCGCCATCGACCCCCAGAAGTCGGTGGTCGTGGCCTGGTAGGCGACGTCCTTCAGCTGCCCGGTGATCCGGCCGTTCTCGATCTTGAAGAAGCGCTGCCCCGTAAATTGGAAGTTCACCGCAGGGTCAGGGGGCATACGTCTCTGAACGGCGTTTGTGCAGGTCAGGCGGCTACGCAAGGTTTGCCCTCAATCCCTGTTCATACGGGGTGAAACCGGACTGTACGGGGTCTGGTGATGACTTGGTGTCGACCTCCACACCCCGCTTCGGGCAGTCCGACGCGGGTCCTGGAGGCTTGGCTCTAGATCGGATCAGAGACTACCCACCGCCCCACGGGCTGGGATGCGAATATCGCCCTGACCTGAGGCTCTCTCCAGCCGTACGGGCGTGCTCGCTGGGGGAGTGATGAGCGGGGAAGGCCGTACGGATGGGCGTCGTGCGCCGTACGCTCGAATCATGAGCGCCGAGATTGGCAAGCGGCTTCAGGAAGTGCGCAAGCGCCGCGGACTGACGCAGCGTCAGCTGGCTATTGAGTCCGGCGTGTCCTTGTCCTTGATCCGGAAGCTGGAACAAGGGGAGCGGGCTGACACGCGCCTGGAGACTGCGCGCCGACTGGCGCAGACCCTGCGTGTACCAACGACGAACCTCATCGCTGATCACGAAGACGAGCCGGAGGCCGCGCCTGGGGCTGATGATCGTTGGGAGCCTGTCCGGCGTGCGCTCGTGGCTCCGGTGCGGGCGACTGGGCCGACCGAAGAGCCGACTGTCGATGGCGTGCGCGACGCCGTGGAATCGGCCCTGCCGCTCTTCTCTGGTGATCGTTTCGCAGAGCTGAGCGTGATCCTTCCGCCCTTGTTGCGGGACGCTGATCTCGTCGCCGAGAGCGGCCCGGAGGGGCGGGCCGTACGCGTCCGGCTCTCACAGCTGACTGGCTGGCTGCTCACTCAGACTCGGCAGTTCGAGGCGGCCGACATCTCGCTGTCCCGGTCGCTGGAGGAGTCTTCGGATCGGCTTCAGGCGGCTGCGACGGTGAGTACACAGTGCTGGCTCTTGCTGCGGCGCGGTCGGCTGGCTGAGGCACGAGAGCTGGCAACGCGGTGGGCGGATGAGGTGGAGCCTCGCATTTCCAGGGCGACTCCGGCGGAGCTGAGCGCGTGGGGCTGGCTGCTGCTGAGGACTTCCGCTGCTGCGATCCGCGACAACCGGTCCGGAGAGGCCGAGGACGCCTTGCGCTACGCCAATTCGGCGGCGGTCGCCATGGGGCGGGAGTTCGCTCCGCGCGACGACTTCTTGCAAGCGTTTGGGCCAGTCACGGTGGCGCTGAAGCGGGCTGAGAACGCCATGATCGTGGACAAGCCGGATCTCGTGCTCAAGCTCTCGGCGCGCATCCCTACCGGCGGCATGCGGCCCACCTCCAACAATCGAAACCGTCACCTGCTGGATGTAGCGGAGGCGCATGCCCGCTCGCGCGACTACGCGAAGACGGTTGAGGTCTTGCAGGGCATTCGCGCGGACGCTCCGCAGTGGCTGCCGAACCAGCGGTACGCGCGGGACATCTTCGGTCGGGTGATCGCACGAAGGCGCACGCTGACGCCTGAGATGCGGGACCTTGCTGACGCGATCGGGGTGCCCGTCTGACCCTGTGTGGCACTTCCTGCTGGCGCCGCGCAAAAGTGCCATTGAGGCGTGTTCGTGTCACTACGTAGCGTCATTGGCACGGCGACTCAAAGCCCACGGCTCGGGGACGTGGCCGCCGACTGGTAGGAGGACGACAGTGCCCGAAGCTACAACCAGACTCTGCAGGCTCCGACAGGGAGCCGTGGCCAGCGATGCGCGGCAGTGGGAATACACGACCTACGCCCCCGCTGGTGAGATCTGCCCGGCGTGCGGGAAGCTGATCAAGAGCCTTGAGAGTTGTCGTCGGGGGATGCTGGCTCGCCGGGACTCGTCTCCGGTCGTGGCCTACTGGCACACGGCTTGCGCGCCGAAGGAGACGGGGCAGTGATTCCGATGGAGGTCTATAAGAGCAGCAAAAAGGCCGCTACTGACGCGCATGAGGCGCTGCGGCAGGCACTGCTGGCCATCGGGATTCCGAGCCGGGACCTTGGCTGGCTGGCTCCGCGCGTAGCGCCGGACGGCCGTCCGATGGTGGCCGTGGGGACGTGGAACGCTGACGTGGTGCAGAAGGTAGCGGCGCATCTGATGGCGTCACCTGCGCACGTCCAGGCGGCGCCGGACGGCCGTGTCGTGGCCGATCTCGCCCGCGTGACTCGCGAGGTGTAGACCCCGGCGCGCTGAATGACGGCGAATAGAGGTTCAGCGTGTCGGTTGCCCCGCCTGTGACCTTCCCCCCCGGTGGGTCACGGGCGGGGTTCTCTGCTGTTTGAGCGTGTGATGCCGTGATGGCGCGCTGTGGGCACGCCGCCGGCCGTAGAGGCTTTTGGGCGGGAGCTGCCATGGGGCGAGTGAACAGGGGGCCTTACGCTCGCCAGCGGATCGGGCAGTCCTTGGGACCTGCCCGCAATAGCCCGATCGGCCCCCTGTTGTTAGAGGCTCGCCCCATGGTGGCTGCCTAAAAGCCTCGTAGGCCGTCGGCCCCAGCCCGAGAGAAGGAACCCGGCTCCGGCGGCTCGGGTGGGGTCGAGCTTCCCGCTATCGCGCGGGATGGGGCGTCTGGGGCTGGCCGGTGGGGGTGTCGTGGTCCGGGGTGGTGGCTGAGCTGCTGGAGGCCGTGAGTCTCGGGCCACAGTCCTCGGGATCGGGGCGGGCAAGGTGGGGCGTGCTGGGTCTGGCGTACGTCTTCGGGGTCGCCTGGTGTGCGCCGGGGCGGTGGCGCCCCGGACCGGACCGGCCGAAGGCCGCATGCCGGGCCGGGGTGCGGCAAGCCGCCCCGGCGGCGCGCCGAAGGCGCGCCTGGAGGAAGTGAAGACAGATTCCGACACCTGCCCTGCACCGCTGCCCGCTCCCGCTTCCCGGCGCGCGCATGGTCCGGGGCGCAACCTGCTGACCAAGCTCCCCAGGCAACTCGGTACGGTCCCCATGGGTTCTCTCCGGCGGTGCCGCAAGTGGTCTGCCTGCGGCGGTAATTCGATGGCGGCCCCCGGGTGCCTCTGGGATCATGGGCGTTCGAGCGACGAGCCTTCTTTCAGCGAATCTCAGACACAGACATAGACACAGACTTTCTTCAGCAGATATCACGCCTTCAGCCTTCTTCTGCCTTCTCTGTCTTCGTTCTCTCTCACGCTGCCTCGACATACGCTCTCATTTCTGACGCTGCATCTATTAAAGCCAATTCAAAGCCAAGGAGATTTCATACATGACTCACGCCTACATCTCTGCTCGCGCTCCTCCCTGTCCATCCGTTTTGGAGGTGCTCTGTGTTTAACGCCTCGCGCGAGGTGACCACTCCGAATATTCGCTCCGCTCAGCTGGAACGTGAAAAGCGTTTGCGGATGCTCTCCGATGCCGATCGGGACATCATCCGCTTGGCCAACGACCCCCTGTTTCCGCGCTGGCTGGAGCAGATCGGGGCCATTGGGGGTTGTGCCCATCCGATCTATCTGTCTGGCTCTACGGTCACGCGGGATGCGCTGACGGGTGAGCTGATCTCTTCCTATTCGACTGCCGGGGAGCCGGGTGAGCGGCTGGCTGTGCGCTGCCGTAACCGCCGGTCGTCGGTCTGTCAACCGTGCTCCTACCTGCATGCAGGCGACACCTATCAGCTGATCCGTGCGGGACTGTCCGGTGGCAAGAACGTGCCCGATGTAGTGCGCGATCAGCCCCGTTTGTTCGTCACGCTGACGGCGCCCTCATTCGGGTCGGTCCATCGCTTCCTGGACGGTGAGCGATGCCGACCGCGCCGGGACGGCGGAGAGTGCGAACACGGGCTTCCGGTCGGCTGCGGCCTGGTGCACGCCGAGGATGACGCGGCGCTGGGCTGTCCGCTGTGCCCGCACTGCTACGACCACGTGGCCCATGTGCTGTGGCACGCGCACGCCGGGCGCCTCTGGGATCGGTTCACCACCGCTGCACGGCGGCACCTAGCCTCCGCCGCAGGGATCCCGCGCTCGAAGCTCCGTGACCATCTGGTGGTGTCCTTCGCCAAGGTCGCCGAGTACCAGAAGCGGGCAGCCATCCACTTCCACGGGGTGGTGCGCCTGGATGGTCCGGCCGGTCCCGGCGACCCTTCCCCCGACTGGGCCACGGCCGAACTGCTCACTGACGCCGTACACACGGCTGCCGCATCGGCGAACGTGCGCGTCCCGGAATCGGACGCCTACGGAACCGAACTCCTCGTCTTCGGCGAACAGTTGGCCGTACGGCCGATCTGGTCCTTCGCCGACGACGAGGGACCCACCGATGACGCGGTCGCTGCCTACGTGGCCAAGTACGTCTCCAAGGGAACGGCCGAAACCGGCGCCGGACTGGACTACCGCGTCACCAGCCTGGGCGACATCCATGCGGCCGTGGTCACGACGCACGCGCGGGCCTTGATGGCTACGTGCTGGCGCCTGGGCGGCCTGCCGGAACTTGAACACCTCCGGCTGCGCTCCTCTGCTCACACGCTCGGCTACCGGGGCCACATCCTCACCAAATCCCGCCGCTACTCCACCACGTACACGGCCCTTCGCGAGGAACGGGCCGAATACCGGCGGGGGGATACAGGGCCGACTGACAATCCTGCCGTCATCACGGACTCGAACTGGCGCTACGTCGGCTCCGGCTACACCGCCGGCGCCGCCCTGGTCGCTGCCGGAATCGCTGAAGACCACGTCATGAGCCGCCAACTCGCTCGGGAAGCGATAGAGGACGAGGGTCTGGGGTGGAAGCTGTGAGGGGTGGCAGCAACCTGCTCATGACGCCGGACGAGGCGGCCTCGGAGCTTGGCGTGACGAAGCGGGTCCTCATGGACTCGTACCGGCGCTGGGGCATCCCGTACCTGAAGGTCGGCAAACATGTCCGGTTCCGAACTCGCGATCTCCACAACTGGGTTGAGGACCGCATGCGGCAAGGCTAGGCTGACGCTCAGTCACTAACCAATCAACATGCGGAGGGTCAACAAGCGTGGCGACCATCAAGAAGGAAGACTGCTCCTGCCCTCGGCGCAAGAAGCCCACCTGCCCTCACAAGCCGTACCGGGTGACGTACCGGGAGCCCGGGGGCAGGGCGGGCAAGCCGCGACAGGTGTCCTTCAAGAAGCTCGAAGACGCGGAAGCGTTCGCGGTCAAGGTCGAGCGGGACAAGGACTTGGGGACCTATATCAACCCCAAGGCGGGACAGCGGACGTTCCAACAGGTCTGGCATGAGTGGGTTGAGGCGGGAACTCTGGAAGAGTCCTCAAAAAGGAATTACCAGAGCGTCTACGACAACCACTACGGGCCGTTCTTCGGGAACAAGCCCATCGGGAGTATCGCGCCGACAACCATTCTGGAATGGGAGGCGGACCAGAAGGAGCGCGGCTACAAGGAAACCGGAATCAACGGACGTAAGAACGTCCTCTCATCTGTCTTCAACTATGCGGTAGCAGCTGAGATCATCGGCCGCAATCCGTGCAAGAAGGCGAATCCCCGTCGGCGCTCGGGGCAGCAAGTAACCCCGGTCACCGACGAAGACATCCCGACCATGGAAGAGGTTCTGGGGATCATCGCGGAGACTCCGAAGCTGATCCGGGCTGGCTTCTGGGCCATGGCGGGTTGCGGGACGCGTCCGGGGGAGTCCCTGGCGCTCTCCGATGAGTCCATGGAATGGGAGCGCAGCATCCTCGCCGTGGACCACCAAGTCTCGGCCTACGGCTGCCAGGAAATCTCTGGTTACCGGCGCGGCGTGAAGCGGGGTACGAAGCATCGCGTCTTCGAACAGGCGCGGAAGACTCCGGTTCCCGACTCAATCAACGAGATCTTCAACGATCACATCGACGCCTTCGGGACATGGGGAGATCGCGGCTGGTTCTTCGAGTCTCCCCGGCTGAATGATCGCCACCCGTCGTATGACTGGTTCCTGGATCAGTTCAAGGCGGCGGCCAAGGTGGCCGGGACTCCGCAGTACACCCCGAAGAGCTTCCGGCACTTCTTCGTCTCGGAGGCCATCCACGCTCAGATTCCGCTGTTCGAGGTCGCGGCGTGGGTTGGGCACCGGACCACCAGGACGACTGAGCTGGTCTACGGGCACCTCGTCCGCCGCGCCATGGACCGGGGTGCCCGCACGATGCACAACCGTCTGGGGCTGAAGCTGGAGCCTTTCAAGGGCCTCATCGTCCCGCCCTCGCTGACGCCCACGGAGGATGACATCGAGGACTGGGACGACGTGGCGTAAGTGGTTCACTGTGATCGCGTGTCGGCCTGGTGCAGACTTCGAGCCGGAACGGTCGCCTTCTCAGTCGCGGCCGGACTCGTTCGCAGTGTTCAGGATATTCACACTCCGAAACATTGCGGACGGGCATCCGTGGGACACGGCGGCAACCTGCCCGGGTTGGGCCTTTCCGCAGTTAAAGGCCCCTCCTAGTACGTAGGTCTGGGGGCCTCCGACTGCTTCCATGGAGCCCCAGAACTGAGGAGTGACCCCCTGATATGCAAAGTCCTTGACTTGCCCTTCAAGGCGGCCGTTCCGGATCATGTATGCCCTCTGACCCGTAAATTGGAAGTTGTACCTCTGCATGTCGATCGACCAGGACCGGTCGCCCACAACGTAGATGCCCCGGTCGACGCCCCCGATCAGGTCCTCGGTGGACAGCCCGGCGGGATCCGGCCGCAGCGACACGTTGGCCATGCGCTGCACCGGCACATGCCCGGGGGAGTCGGCGAACGCGCACCCGTTGGACCGCTCGAAACCGGTCAGCTTGGCGATCCTGCGGTCCAGCTGGTAGCCGACGAGCGTGCCGTCCTTCACCAGGTCCCAGGACTGCGCCTCGACGCCCTCGTCGTCGTACCCGATGGTCGCCAGGCCGTGCTCGGCGGTGCGGTCACCGGTGACGTTCATCAGCTCGGAGCCGTACTTCAGCTTGCCCAGCTGGTCGAAGGTGGCGAAGGAGGTGCCGGCGTAGGCGGCCTCGTAGCCGAGCGCCCGGTCCAGTTCGGTGGCGTGCCCGATGGACTCGTGGATGGTCAGCCACAGGTTGGACGGGTCGACCACCAGGTCGTACGGGCCCGGCTCCACGCTCGGCGCCCGCATCTTCTCGGCGAGCAGCTCCGGGATCTGCTCCAGCTCGCTGTCCCAGTCCCAGCCGGTCCCGGTCAGGTACTCCCAGCCGCGCCCGACGGGCGGCGCGATGGTCCGCATCGAGTCGAACTCACCGCTCGACTCGTCCACCGACACGGCCGTCAGCTGCGGATACAGCCGCACCCGCTGCTGGGTGGTGACCGTGCCCGCGGTGTCGGCGTAGAACTTGTTCTCGTGCACGGTGAGCAGCGAGGCGTCCACGTGGTTCACGCCGTTCGCCGCCAGGAGCCGCCTGCTCCACTGTGCCAGCAGCCCGGCCTTCTCCTCGTCGGGCACCGAGAACGGATCGATCTCGTACGACGAGACCCACGTCCTCTCTCCGTGCACCGGCTCGCCGGCCAGCTCCACATGCTCGTCGGACCCCGCCGCCCTGATCACCTGCGCGGACAGCTTCGCCATCGCCACCGCCTGCGAGGCGACCTTGGCGGCCGCGTCCAGGGTCAGATCCACGCCGGACGCGAAACCCCACGTACCACCGTGCACGACCCGGACCGCGTACCCGAGGTCGGTGGTGTCCGACGATCCCGCGGGCCGGGCGTCCCTGAGCCGCCAGGACGCGCTGCGCACCCGCTCGAACCGGAAGTCCGCGTGCTCGGCCCCGAGCGCACGTGCACGTGCCAGCGCGGCGTCGGCCAGGGCCCTTAGCGGAAGCGCCGTGAAGGCTTCGTCGATGGAATGAGGCACGGAGGTCTCCCTGCTGTCGTGGCCTGTCGGATCCGATCATGTCGCGGGAGGGGCCCGGCGGACCACATCTTTCGGTTCGGTGCGGGCCGTTTCTGTAGGGACCCGACAGCGACGCCGACGCGCCACTGTCGGTGCCCGCTTGCCCGCGGAAGGGGCGCTACCGATAGGTTTTCGATGAAGCCGCCTGCCATCCAGGTGTTCGGGCGGGTTGTCCGACCGCATCACACCGCTATCGAAAGGGTGATCCGTTGAGCCGCTCGGTTCTCGTCACCGGAGGAAACCGGGGCATCGGCCTCGCCATCGCCCGCGCATTCGCCGACGCCGGCGACAAGGTCGCGATCACATATCGCTCGGGTGAGCCGCCGGCCGGCTTCCTCGCCGTCAAGTGCGACATCACCGACGCCGAGCAGGTGGAGCAGGCCTACAAGGAGATCGAGGACCAGCACGGTCCGGTCGAGGTCCTCGTCGCCAACGCCGGCGTCACCAAGGACCAGCTCCTGATGCGCATGTCCGAGGAGGACTTCACCTCGGTCATAGACACCAACCTCACCGGCACCTTCCGGGTCGTCAAGCGCGCCAACCGCGGCATGCTGCGGGCCAAGAAGGGCCGCGTCGTCCTGATCTCCTCCGTGGTCGGCCTGCTCGGCTCGGCGGGGCAGGCGAACTACGCCGCCTCCAAGGCCGCCCTGGTCGGCTTCGCGCGCTCCCTCGCCCGTGAGCTGGGGTCGCGCAACATCACTTTCAACGTCGTCGCGCCCGGCTTCGTCGACACCGACATGACCAAGGTGCTCAGCGACGAGCAGCGCGCCGGCATCGTGTCGCAGGTCCCGCTCGGTCGTTATGCGCAGCCGGAGGAGATCGCCGCGACGGTGCGGTTCCTCGCCTCGGACGACGCTTCGTACATCACTGGAGCCGTCATCCCCGTTGACGGCGGACTGGGAATGGGTCACTGATCACCATGAGCGGAATCCTCGAGGGCAAGCGCATCCTGATCACGGGTGTGCTGATGGAGTCCTCCATCGCCTTCCACGTCGCCAAGCTCGCCCAGGAGCAGGGCGCCGAGATCATCCTGACCGCCTTCCCGCGGCCCACGCTGACCGAGCGCATCGCCAAGAAGCTGCCGAAGCCGACCAAGGTCATCGAGCTGGACGTCACCAACGACGAGCACCTCGCCCGCCTGGCCGACGTGGTCGGCGAGGAGCTGGGCGGCCTCGACGGCATCGTCCACTCCATCGGCTTCGCCCCGCAGGACGCGCTCGGCGGCAACTTCCTCAACACGCCGTTCGAGTCGGTCTCCACCGCCATGCACGTCTCGGCGTTCTCCCTGAAGTCGCTGACCATGGCCTGCCTGCCGCTGATGCAGAACGGCGGCTCGGTCGTCGGTCTCACCTTCGACGCCTCCTTCGCCTGGCCGCAGTACGACTGGATGGGCCCCGCCAAGGCCGCCCTGGAGGCCACCAGCCGCTACATGGCGCGCGACCTGGGCAAGCAGAACATCCGCTGCAACCTGGTCTCGGCGGGCCCGATCGGCTCCATGGCCGCCAAGTCCATCCCGGGCTTCGGCGAGCTGGCCTCCGTGTGGGACAGCCGCTCCCCGCTGGAGTGGGACCTCAAGGACCCGGAGCCGGCCGGCAAGGGTGTCGTCGCCCTGCTGAGCGACTGGTTCCCGAAGACCACCGGCGAGATCATCCACGTGGACGGCGGTCTGCACGCCATCGGTGCGTGACCCCCGTCTGACGTCGGCGCCCCGTTCCCCGCACTGTGCGGGAGCGGGGCGTCACTCGTTCGGCGTACCCGGCCGGGCGGGGGCGGGTGCCGACGGCGCACTCTGGATTACGCGGCCACCCCGCGCATCCCTCCGCAGCCCGGCCGAGGAGGTCCCCTTGTGCGCCTGTCCCGCAGCCTGGCCTCGGTGACCGTGGCCGTAGCCCTCGTGCTCTCCCTGCCGTACGACGCGATGCCCCACGCGCGCGCGGGCGACGGCAAGCCGCCCGCACCGAAGCTGTTCGGCGCCGCGTGCCGTACGGACATCAGCGGCTCCCACGTGGTTGCGTACTGCCACAACCCCTACGTCGACACCGACCGGGTGCGGCTGCACATCGAATGCGCCCGCTGGTGGGACATCGACACCGACAGCGCTCCGGTGGACACGGGGCCCGCCATGACGGTACGGCTGACCGGCCGGTGCTGGAAGGACGTCCGCTCGGTGTGGATCAGCCACCAGAAGGGGCACTGAACCTGCCCGGGCGGCACAGGAACGGGTAGCTCGCGGCCTCCGTGGCGGCGGCTTCCGTGTCGCCCGCACGGATCGCGTCCACCAGCCGGGCGTGATCCATATGGGCCTCGGGCGTCAGCTCGGCCCCGACGTCGGCGCGCAGCCAGTCCCGGAGCACCTCGCCCAGGTCGGCGTACATCGCCGTCATGACGTCGTTGTGGGAGGCGGCCACCACGGCCAGGTGGAAGGTCGCGTCGGCGGTCACGAACGCCTCGGCCTCGCCGGTCTCCCAGGCCTCCTCGCGCCGCAGCAGAAGCGCGTCCAGCTGCTTGAGGTCCTTCTCGGTGCGCCGCTCGGCGGCCAGCTTGGCCGCCGCCGACTCCAGCGTGGAGCGCAGCTCGGCGATGTGCCGGGGGTCGGCGTCCGCGAACCGGCGGTGCATCACGCCGGCCAGCTCGCTCGTCGCCACCACGTAGGTGCCCGAGCCCTGGCGGATGTCCAGCAGACCGTTGTGCGCGAGCGCGCGTACGGCCTCGCGGACGGTGTTGCGGGCGACCCCGAGCTGCTCGACCAGCTCCGGCTCGGTCGGAATGCGCGAGCCGACCGGCCACTCGCCGGAGGCGATCTGGCTGCGCAGCTCGGCGATGACCTGCTCGGAGAGCGCCGAACGGCGCGGGTGGCTCAGGGGCATGGCCCACCTTCGCACGAGAGGCCCGGACGGTGACGTCCCGGGAATGGACAACCAATCATCCCATGATTCTATGATGGGCGGCATGGCTAGCGAAGAAACCCGGACCGCGGAAACCCGTACGGAGCCGTCTGTGCCCGGACGAGGTGCGACCACCGCAGCGGACGCACGTCGGACGCCCCGCACGCGCGCGTGGGCGACCCGGCTGGTCGTCGTCGGCATCGTGCTGTCCGCGGTGAACCTCCGCCCGGCCATCACCAGCCTCGGAGCGCTCCTGGAGGAGGTCCGCGACGGACTCGGCATGAGCGGCAGCGTGGCCGGGCTGCTCACCTCGGTGCCCCCGCTCTGCTTCGCCGTCTTCGGCGTCACCGCACCCAGGCTGGCCCGCCGCTTCGGACCGGCCGCGGTGGTCTGCGCCGGCATGGCCGCCATCACCGCGGGCCTGCTGATACGGCCCTTCGCCGGGGGCACGGCCGGGTTCCTGGCCGCCAGCGCACTCGCCCTCATGGGCATAGCCGTCAGCAACGTGCTGATGCCGGTCATCGTCAAGCGCTGGTTCCCCGACCGGGTCGGCTCCATGACCGGCCTCTACTCCATGGCCCTCGCCCTCGGCACCTCCCTCGCCGCCGCCGTGACCGTGCCCATGACCGACGCGCTGGGCGGCGGTTGGCAGCCCGGGCTCGCCGTCTGGGCGGGGCTCGCGGCCGTCGCCGTACTGCCCTGGCTGCCGCTGGTGCGGGAGCGCGGCGCCGCCCCCGCCCGGGGGCCGGTGCCCATGGCGGGGGACCAGCCGCGGCGGCCGGCCGGGCAGCGGCAGCAGGCCCCGCTGCGCATCACCCGCAGCCGCACCGCCTGGGCGCTCGCCGTCTTCTTCGGGCTCCAGGCCACCGCCGCGTACATCACGATGGGCTGGATGGCCCAGATCTTCCGCGACGCCGGAGTCGCGGCGGGCACCGCGGGCGTGCTCCTCGCCGTCACCATGGTGATGGGCGTGCCGCTGGCCTTCGTCATCCCGCGGCTGGCCACCCGGCTGCCCCACCAGGGCCCGATCGTGCTGGTCCTGGGCGCCTGCGGCCTCGCCGGATACGCCGGCCTGTACTTCGCGCCGGCCGCCGGCGCCTGGGCCTGGGCCGTCCTGCTGGGCATCTCCAACTGTGCCTTCCCGCTGGCCCTGACGATGGTCGGCATGCGGGCCAGGACCGGGCCGGGCGTGGCCCAGCTGTCCGCATTCGCCCAGAGCACCGGCTATCTGATCTCCATCCCCGGCCCGCTGCTGGTCGGCGTGCTCTACCAGCACAGCGGCGGCTGGGGGGTGCCGATCGCCCTCATGGCGGGCCTGATGCTGCCCCAGATGGCGGTGGGCTGCCTGGCGGGCCGCGACCGGATCGTGGAGGACGAGGCCGCGCCGCGCTGATGCTCCGACCCCGGAGGCAGACACACGCGCGCGGGGTGCGAGACTGGCCGCATGCCAGTGCTCGACCCGAACCCGCAGAACGGCCAGAAGAAGATGATGGTGGTCTTCGGCGCGTTCTTCGCCATCTTCGTGATCATCGCTGTCATCGCGACGATCGCCTCGCCCTGATCCGTCCCGGCTCGATCCGTCCCGGCTCGATCCGGCCCGCTCCGCGCCCGGATGGTGGGGCTGGCCCCACCATCCCCTAGGGGGTCAGGGTCAGGGTCAAGTGGGTGGATCTCCGGATGGGTTGGTGGCCCCGGTTTCCGTAGCTTCGAGATATGACCGCGGCAGGCGGCCAGCACCACTCGAGGACCCACGGAGGCGATCATGCCGGCCCGCACGCACACCCCGCCCCACCCGGCGACCTCGGGCAGCGTCGACATCCGGCTGCCCTGGTGGGGGCTGGCCCTGCCCGCGCTCGCCTTCATCGCGCTGCTCGCGCTGATACTGAACCCGTCGGACGCCCACGCGGCGAGCGGTGACCCCGCGATCACGCAGTTCTTCGAGCGCGTGCGGCAGCTCCTCGCGCGCTGACGCGGAGCCTCCGCACGCGGTGAATCCGCATGTCAACTCCCTGCGCCACGTGGCCTGTTTCGTGCGAAGCTGGGCCCATGAGCGTCGCAGAACCCCGCAGGATCGTCCTCTTCCGGCATGCGAAAGCCGACTGGCCCCAGGTGTCCGACCATGAGCGCCCGCTCGCCGAGCGGGGCCGTATGGACGCCGCAGTCGCCGGGCGCAAGCTGGCCGACACCGGTATCACCTTCGATCTGGCCCTGTGTTCCACCGCGGTCCGGACCCGCGAGACCTGGAAGCTCGCCGTCCACGAACTCGCGCACCGGCCGAAAACCATCTATGAGGAGCGGGTCTACGAGGCCTCGCCCGGCGAGCTGATCGCCGTGCTCAACGAGATCCCGGACGACGCGCAGAGCGTGATCCTGATCGGACACAACCCGGGCCTGCACGGTCTGGCCGAGATCCTGGCCGGCGGGTCCGAGGGCGATGCGCGCGATCGGATGAGCCGCCGCGGCTTCCCCGCCGCGGGCTTCGCGCTGCTGACCTTCGACGGCATCTGGAAGTCCCTGGAGCCGGGCGCGGCCACCCTGGCGGACTACTGGGCACCCTCCGAGTGACGGCACACGCGCGAGGAGGGCCCGGCACCGCGGTGGTGCCGGGCCCTCCTCACGTCCGGTGCGCGACGGCTCCGGGTCGGCTCAGCCCTCGTCGTGGGTGTCGGCCGCCTCGACCTCTTCGCGGGTGATTCCCAGCAGATAGAGGACCGTGTCCAGGAAGGGGAAGTTCACCGCCGTGTGCGCGGCCTCGCGGACCACCGGCTTGGCGTTGAAGGCGACACCGAGACCGGCCGCGTTCAGCATGTCCAGGTCATTGGCGCCGTCGCCGATCGCCACCGTCTGCGACAGCGGCACCCCGGCCTCGGCGGCGAACCGGCGCAGCAGCCGCGCCTTGCCCGCGCGGTCCACGATCTCGCCGGTGACCCGCCCGGTCAGCTTCCCGTCGACGACCTCCAGCGTGTTGGCCTGCGCGAAGTCCAGCCCCAGCCGCTCCTTCAGATCGTCCGTGACCTGGGTGAAGCCACCGGAGACGACCCCGACTTGGTAGCCCAGACGCTTCAGCGTGCGGATGAGCGTGCGCGCGCCCGGCGTCAGCCGTACCTCGTTGCGCACCTTTTCCACCACCGAGGCGTCCAGCCCCTCCAGCAGTGCCACACGCGCGTGCAGCGACTGCTCGAAGTCCAGCTCCCCGCGCATCGCCGCCGCCGTCACCTCGGCGACCTTGTCCTCGCAGCCGGCATGGGCGGCGAACAGCTCGATGACCTCGTCCTGGATGAGGGTGGAGTCCACGTCCATGACCACCAGCCGCTGGGCGCGCCGGTGCAGACCCGCCGAGACGACGGCGATGTCGACACCCAGTGCCGCCGCGTCGGACGCCAGAGCCGTGCGCAACGGTTCGGTCTCCACGCCGGACACGGCGAACTCCACCGCGGTCACCGGGTACTTGGCGAGGCGGAAGATACGGTCGATGTTGCCGCCGGCCTTGGCGATCCGGGCGGCGACGGCGGCCGTCGACTCGGCGGTGAGGGGGTGACCGAGGACGGTCACCAGGGAGCGCCCGAGACCTCGCGGACGGTTGTCGCCGTGCCCCGAGATGATCTCCGCCTGCATCTTCATCGACTCGGCCCAGCTGTGGACGGTGGCCCTCAGGTCGCCCTCCAGGCCGGCCGGCGGCTGAGTGACCAGCACGCACAGCACCAGGCGGCCCCGGGTGACGACCTGCTCGATGTCGACCACGTCGACGAGGTAGGCGGCAAGGGTGTCGAAGAGGCCGGCCGTGATGCCCGGCCTGTCCTTGCCGAAAATCTTGACGAGGAGAGTAGGGACCTCGGAGGTCTGCGAAGCGCTCATGGTGTCACCACCGTATCCGGCACCCAGTGCCTTCCGCCCGAGAGGTCCGCCTGACGGACACGGAACAATGAGTGTCCGGCCGATGTCGGGGATCTTGCCTCCCGGCGACAGCCCTCCTCGGCTCGACCCCCGCGGTACGCCTCCGGCGCTACCACGACTGTGCCACGACGGCGCCTGCGACGGGCAGCCCCGGGGGAGCGGTCAGGTTCCCGAAACCTCGCTCTTCGCCTGCGGCGTCCAGGCCGCTGATCGCCCCCTCGGGCCCGCCGGTGCCCATCCGTCCGGCCCGCGACCGCCGGCCGCTCTCCGTGGCGCGGGCACCGGTCATCCGTGGCGCCGCCACCCGCCACCCGTCGACCCCGACCGACGTCACCGAAACGGCCGTGCCGCCCTCCTCAGGGGCGCCGCAGGCTCACTTCCTGGGCCCGCCGGGCGGACGCGGTGGCGGAGGAGGCGGCGGCCCCTCGTCCGGTGTGTCCGGCGCACGACCACGTGGACCCGCGCTGGGACGTCGCCGGGGCGGAGGCGGGCCCACGGGCCGGGCGACGGTGGGGGCGCCGTACACGTCGTTCCTGGACGGGGACGGCCGCGCGTCCTCGGGCACCGCCCGCAGTTCCTCGGGCACCTTGAGATAGGGATTCGTGCCCGGGTTCGGCGGCCGGTGAGGCCTGCTGGGCGCGTACGGTCCGGCCCCGCCGTCGTGCCCGGACCGCACCGGGCCCGCACCGCCGTACCCACGGTCGGCGCCCCCGTCGTCCCCTGTTCCCGCCCCGCCCCGCGTCTCACCCCGGGCCGGCCACAGCGCCCGCGACCCCGCCGCCCCGGTCGTCCGGGCGAGCAGCGCTCCCACCGCCCCGGCTCCGGCACCCCACACGGCGCCCAGCAGCAGCGCCATGCCCAGGTGCCCGTGCAGTTCGAGCCCCGCGCCGAAGGCGTCGAAGCCCAGCACGGACAGCGAGGCGTCCACCGAGACGTCCGCCAGCCAGGAGAGGAAGGGCAGGGCGAGCGCGGTCGCGATCCCGAGCCGCAGGGCGCAGCGGCCCGCGAACCCCGCCGCACCACCCGGGACGGACACCGGTGTGCGGACCGCCGTGAGCACCCCGGCCAGCAGCATCATCAGCGCCGCCGCCACCGCCAGCAGCCACACCCGCCCGTCCAGCTCGGCCAGCCGCCCCACCGTGACGGGCCGGCCGGAATCCGCGGCGAGCAGCCGGTCGAGCGGGTCCGGCAGCACGGTGCCCAGCGCGCCGGTGGCCTTGCCGGCCCAGGGCACGAACAGGCCGATCGGGATGCCGAGCCACACCCCGTTCGGGGCCCCCAGCAGGGCCGCGCCCGCGATCCGGCGCGGATGGTCGTCGCCGATCGCCGCGTACACGGCCGCCGCGAGCCCGGCGGCCACGGCCATCAGCAGCACGGTGACGAGCGCCGAGACGGCCGGCCGCACCACCCGGTGCACGGCGTCCCAGCCGGGCGGCAGGGGAGTGCGTCGGGAGGCGAGCAGCGCGATCAGCAGGATCCCGGCGGACCAGCCGAGGCCGCCGAGGAGGGTCGGCGCGGTGTCCACGGTGAAACCGACGGCGGCCTTCGCATGGATCAGATCGCCGATCCGGTCCGGCAGCAGCCCGCCGACGTCCCCCAGGCCCGGGATGCTCAGACCGCCCCCCTTGCCGCCTCCGCCGGACAGATCGTCCAGGCCGAGCGAGCCGCCGTCGATCGTGATGACGTCGTGCCCGGCCCAGGCCAGCCCGCCCAGCGTCGCCACGAACAGGGCGACCACCGCCCCCGCGCGCGCGAGGAGTTCGGACGGCGCGATCACAACTCCGGCCGTGCGCAGGGACCGTAGGAAGAACCACGACAGCAGCAGGGCGCCGACCAGGCTCACCCCCAGTGGCGTGATCTCGACGGCCGTGTGAGCCTCGGCGCCTTTCAGTCCAAAAGCGGATACATCTCCTGACGGGGAGACCGAACCACCCGCCCCGAGCGCCACGACAGCCGCCGTCATGGGCCCCAGGGAGCCCGCCGAGTCCGCCTGCAGCAGATGCAGACCGAGCGCGGCCGTGCCCGCCATCCCTATCAACGCCCAGCTGACGGCGGCGATCGCGGACAGCAGGATGTCCACCCACGGCAGCGATGTGCCGCGCCGTCCGGTCTCGACGCCCGTGGCAGAGTTCATGGCAGACCCCCCGATCCGCGGCGCGGCACCGCAGCCGCGCTTGTCCCCCTCGCGGGGGATTACCACTCTCCGGCCCGGTTTCAACCCCGTCAACGGGGCGAGTTGAAGCGCGTGCGGGCGCCCTTCACAAGGCCCGACTTTCGGTCATGGGGCCGAGCCTGAAATAGTTCCCCACGATGTTCGACATCCCTAGACTCCCTCTGATGGGGGTAACTCGGGGGACAACTCAGTGGGGCTGGAGTGCCGGAACTCGTACTGGAATCAAACGGACGGACCTGGACGCTTGACCCGTCCAGGCCCTACACCCTCGGACGCGATCCGCAGGGTGACATCATCTTCGACGACGCCAGGGTCTCCTGGCGTCACGCCACGGTCACCTTCAACGGCCGCAGTTGGGTCATCGAGGACCACGGCAGCACCAACGGCACCTTCGTGCAGGGCCAGCGGATCCACCAGATGGAGATCGGCCCCGGATCGGCGGTGCACCTCGGCAACGCGACCGACGGACCGCGCCTGAACCTCTCCGGCGCCGCGGCCCCGGCCGCCCAGCCCCAGCAGCAGCCGCAGGCGGCACCGTATGCCGCCCAGGGCGCGGGGGCCGGCTGGGCGCAGCAGGTGCCGCAGCAGTCCGCCCCGCAGGCCGACTGGCAGCAGCCGCAGCAGCCCGCGCCCTTCCCGCAGCAGAGCGGTCCGGCCGAGGGCTACGCGCAGAAAACGCCCGGTGGTGGCGCGGGGGCGCCGCCGGTCTACGGCGACCGCAGCCCGACCACCTTCCACCAGTTCGCCGTCGGCCGCGTGATGCGCATCGGCCGTGCCCTGGAGAACGAGCTGGTCGTCTCCGACCTGCAGGTCTCCCGCAACCACGCCGAGTTCCACTCGACGCCCGACGGCCGCTTCGAGATCCGCGACCTGGGCTCGCACAACGGCACCTACGTCAACGGCCAGCCGATCGCCAAGGGCGGCTCGGCGCTGCTCGGTCCGAACGACATCGTCGGCGTCGGCCACTCCACCTTCCGCATCGTCGGCGACCGCCTCGAGGAGTTCGTCGACACCGGTGAGGTCTCCTTCTCCGCCCGCCACCTGACCGTCACGGTCGACGGCGGCAAGCAGATCCTGAAGGACGTCTCCTTCGGTGTCCCGGAGAAGTCCCTGATCGCGGTCATCGGCCCGTCCGGCTCCGGCAAGTCGACTCTGCTGAAGGCGCTCACCGGCTACCGGCCCGCCAACCAGGGCGAGGTGCTGTACGACAACCGGAACCTGTACAAGCAGTTCGCCGAGCTGCGCCAGCGCATCGGTCTGGTCCCGCAGGACGACATCCTGCACAAGGAGCTGACCGTCAAGAAGGCCCTGAAGTACGCGGCCAAGCTGCGCTTCCCGGCCGACACCACCGCGCAGGAGCGCGACGCCCGCATCGACGAGGTGCTGCGCGAGCTCAAGCTGGACATCCACAAGGACAAGAAGGTCACCTCCCTGTCCGGCGGCCAGCGCAAGCGTGTCTCGGTGGCCCTGGAGCTGCTCACCAAGCCGTCGCTGATCTTCCTGGACGAGCCGACCTCGGGCCTCGACCCGGGCATGGACCGCGACGTCATGCAGCTGCTGCGGGGCCTCGCCGACGACGGCCGTACGGTCCTCGTCGTCACCCACTCGGTGGCCGAGCTGGCGATCTGCGACAAGCTGCTGGTGATGGCGCCGGGCGGCTCCGTGGCCTACTTCGGCCCGCCGGAGGAGGCGCTGAACTTCTTCGGCTACGACACCTGGGCCGACGTCTTCTCCGCCTTCGAGAACTACCGCGACTACGACTGGGCGGGCCGCTGGAAGGGCTCGCAGCACTACCAGATGTACGCCGCGGACATCGACGCCGTCGCCGCGCAGTCCGTACACATGCCTCCGCCGCAGGCCATCAGGCCGCCCAAGCCGCAGGGCTGGGGCTCACAGCTGATGACCCTGATCCGGCGGTACGTGGCGGTCATCGTCTCCGACAAGGGCTTCCTGGCCCTGACGGTGATCCTGCCGGCGGTGCTCGGCGCGGTCAGCCTGCTGATCGACAGCGACAAGGGCCTGCTGGTCAACGAGGCGGTCAACCCGCGCACGGGCCAGCACATCCCGAACGGTACGGCCACCACGGTGCTGCTGATCCTCGCGGTCGGCGCGTGCTTCGCCGGTGCGGCGAACTCCGTGCGTGAGCTGATCAAGGAACGGGTCATCTACGAGCGGGAGCGTGCGACCGGCCTGTCCCGGTCGGCCTACCTGATGTCGAAGGTGGTCGTCCTCGGTGCCGTCACCGTGCTCCAGGGCCTGATGGTCGGCCTGATCGGGTTCTCCAGCCGGGAGATCCCCGACGAGGGGCTCGTCCTCGGCAACTCGACGCTCTTCGAGCTGTGCCTGCCGATCATGGCGCTCGGCTTCACCTCGATGATGTTCGGCCTGGTGATCTCCTCGCTGGTGAAGACCGCAGAGAAGACCATGCCGCTGCTGGTGATGTTCGCGATCATCCAGGTCGTCTTCACCGGCTGCCTCTTCACCCTGCACGGCACCCTCGGGGTCAACGAGTTCTCGTACCTGATGCCGTCGCGCTGGGCGGTGGCCGCCGCGGGCGCCACGCTGGACTTCAACAACATCGCGCCGAACACGGACGACCCGGGCAGCACGGACCCGCTGTGGGACCACCAGGCCTCGGCCTGGGGTGTGGACATGGTCGCGCTGATCGTCCTCGGTGTGATCTGCGGCTTCTTCGTCGCCCGGTTCCTGCGCCGGCACGAGCCGGAGGTCATGCGGAAGTAACCGCATCCGTACGAACGCCAAGGGCGGCACCCCCCAGGGGGTGCCGCCCTTCCGCGTTACGTGAGAGGTCCGCGCCGGCCTCAGTACGCGCTGTTGACGTTGTCGATCGTGCCGTACTTGTCGGCCGCGTAGTTGGCGGCGGCGGTGATGTTGGCTACCGGGTCGTAGATGTTCCACGACGTGCCGGCCACGTGGTAGGCGCTGAAGGTCGGCGGGATCACCTGCAGCAGGCCCTTGGACGGGATGCCGTTGATGGCGTTGATGTCCCAGTCGTTGATGGCCTGCGGGTTGCCGGAGGACTCCCGCATGATGTTCTTGTGCAGGCCGTGGTAGCTGCCCGGGATGCCCTTGGACTTCATGATGTCCAGGGCCTCGCGGATCCAGCCGTCGAGGTTGTTGGAGTAGCTCTTCGCGGCGACCAGCTGTACCTGGGGGCGCTGCGCGGAACGGCTCGCGGCCGCCTTGGCGGCGCGCTCCTGGGCGGCCTTCTTGACGGCTTCGGCGGCGGCCTTCTTCTTCGCCGCGGCCTCGGCCTGCACCTTGGCGGCGGCGTCGGCCGCGGCCTTCTTCTTGGCGGCGAAGGCGTCGAGCTTGACCTTTTCGGTGGCCAGCTGGTCGGTCAGCGTGGCCTTGACGTCCTTGACCGGCTGGGTCGCGTACTGCACCTGCTGGGCCGTCGTGGCCGGGGCACCGGTGGTGACGGTCTGGGCGCTGCTGGGGACGGCCGAGAAGGCCAGGGCGGCGGCACCGAGGGCGCCGACACCGGCGATCGCGATCTTGTGCTGCTTGGCCAGCGTACGACTATGGCGACGGTTGAGGATGTTCTTCGGCATGGCTGATTGACCTCTTCAGGTAGCGCGGAGGTCGCTCCTGCGTCCGCCGGGGGAATCGGCTCCTCCCACACGAACGCCGGGGTGTGGAACCCGGGGCGCTGAGCGACGAGAGCCATTCTTAGCGGGCGCAAAATGCCGAGGCAAAGGTGTGACGTACGATCCCCGGTAGTGGATCGGGGATGGGCAAAACGGGACAGACTAGGCCGTCTGTCCCGTTCATGCGGGGACGCTATATCTCCTATGTCCATTCGTACGTGATGTGCGCCCTATGTGCGGGCTCACATCGGGGGCGAAACAGTTTCACCCGGAGTTGCCGTCGCAACGCACTGTGTGAGGGGCCTCCTACGGGAGGATGAGGTGGACGTCCCCGAACTCGTGCCACAGGTAGAGCCCGCGCAGCGCCTCCTCGTACGCGCGGTCGACCGCGGCCCGCCCCGCGACCGCCTCCAGCATCAGCAGATGCGAGGCCTCGGGCTCGTGCAGCCCCGTCAGCAGCCCGTCGACCACGCGCACCCCGCGCTCGGGCGTGACCACCAGATCGGTCCAGCCGTCGGCCGCCCGCACCACCCCGTCCGGCCCGGACGCCGACTCCACCGCCCGCACGCCCGTCGTCCCGACCGCGATCACCCGCCCGTCACCCGCCCTGGCGGCGTTGATCAGCCGCGCCGACGCAGCGGGCACCGCGAACCGCTCCGGATACGGCGGCTCGTGCGCCTCCGCCGACGCCACCCCCGTGTGCAGCGTGATCGGCGCGAACTGCACGCCACGGCTCACCAGCTCCGCAACCAGCCGTGCGGTGAAGGGCCGCGCCGCACTCGGCATCTCCGCGCTGCCCGCTCCGTCCGGCGAGGGCAGCGCGAACACCGTCTGGTAGACGGACAGCGGCTGGTCGCGCTGCGTATAGGAGTAGCGAATGGGCCGCCCGTGCTCCCGCAGCACCGAAAGCACCTCCGCCCCGGACACCCGCGCCCACCACAGCCGCTCACCGCCCCCGCTCAGCGGCTCCTCCAGGACCAGCCGCGCCCCGCCCGGCAGCGACACCTCTGTCCCCGCGGGCCCTCCCGCCCCTCTCCCGCCATCGCCCTTCCGCGGACCCCTTCGCGCACCGTATGCCCGACGCGCGCGCGTAGTACCCCGCCCGTCGGGTTCCCGCAGCTCGACCGCCCACCGCCCGTCGTCCCCGCGCGTGGAGAAGTGCACCACCACGCGCGCGTGCCCGATCCGCCCGTCCACCGCGGCGGCGAACGTGGGCGAGGTGTTCACCACCAGCAAGTCCCCCGCCCGCAGCAGCCGCGGCAGCTCGGCGAAGACGTGGTGCGACACCTCGGTGCCGCGCGACACCAGCAGCCGCACGGCATCGCGGTCGAGGCCGGGACCGCGCTGCTCGGCCGGCACCCGCGCCGACAGCTCCTCCGGCACCCTCACGGAGGTGGTCATCGCCCCTCCACCAGTGACGGCGCCGTATACCGCCCGCTCGCCGGCCGCTCGTCCAGCAGCCGCAGGAACGCCGGTACGACACTGCCGGGCGCAGGACGCGGATCGTCGTCGTCCGGTACGGCCGCCGCGTACAGGTCCGTCGCCATGTCCCCGGGGTCCACGGCCCACACCCGCAGTCCCGGCTCCTCCGTGCCGAGCACCGCGGCGAGCTGGTCCAGGGCCGCCTTCGAGGCGCCGTAGCCGCCCCATGTCTCGTACGCCTCCGCCGCCGCGTCCGAGCTGACCGCGATCACCGCGCCCGCGGCCGACTCCCGCAGTAGCGGCAGCGCCTCCTGGACCAGGCCCAGCGCCGCCACCACGTTCACCTCCAGTGCCCGCCGCAGCCCCTCCAGGGGCAGCTCCGCCAGCCGCACCAGCGGCTCGGCACCCAGCGCGCTCGCATTGCTCACGACCAGGTCGACACCGCCCAGCTGCCACGCGGCGGCCACCAGCCCGGCCCGGTGCCGGGCCTCCGTGACATCCCCGGGCAGCGCCTCCACCCGCACGCCGTGCCCGGCGACCGCCTCGGCGGCCTCCTTCAAGGGCTCCGCGCCCCGGGCGTCGAGCACCAGATCCCAGCCCCGCGCGGCCAGCGCCTCGGCCAGCGCCCGCCCCAGCCCCTTGGAGGCCCCCGTGATGATCGCTACCGGCATGACAACGTCCCCTCGTCGCTTGCCGCCCTCGTCGGGGCGGTGACCCCAACGTAGGAACGGCACCCCCCGCGCCGCCTCGGACGCGGGCCGCAACACGGCGGGGTCCTTCGACGTACGCCGCAGGTAGGGGGCCAGGGACCTACACCACCGGACCTAGGCCCATCGGCCCGGACCCGGCCGTCACAGGTCCGATCCGCACTGTCACATCGCGCCGGTACCGTGAGGACATGAGTCAAGGCCCCCGGTCCGGCCTCGCCGCGGTGAGCTCCGCGCTGCTGGCCATGAGCAGGCACCTGGAGGTGCGCGACGTCCTCAAGACGATCGTCGCCTCCGCCCGCGAGCTGCTCGACGCGCAGTACGCCGCCCTCGGCGTCCCCGACGACCACGGCGGCTTCGCCCAGTTCGTCGTCGACGGCGTCAGCGACGCCCGGTGGAAGGCCATCGGCCCGCTGCCCCGCCAGCACGGCATCCTCGCCGCGATGCTGCACGAGGCCCGGCCCGAGCGCCTCGCCGACGTGCGCAAGGACCCGCGCTTCGAGGGCTGGCCGTCCGCCCACCCCGACCTGGTCGACTTCCTCGGCCTGCCCATCCGCGACGACGACGAGGTCATCGGCGCCCTGTTCCTCGCCAACAAGAACTGTCCGAAACCGGAGGGCAGCTGCGGCTTCACCGAGGAGGACGAGGAACTGCTCGCCATCCTCGCCCAGCACGCCGCGATCGCCCTCACCAACGCCCGCCTCTACGAACGCAGCCGCGAGTTGACCATCGCGGAGGAGCGCTCCCGACTCGCCCATGAACTGCACGACGCGGTCAGCCAGAAACTCTTCTCCCTGCGCCTGACCGCCCAGGCCGCCGCCGCGCTGATCGACCGCGACCCCGCCCGCGCCAAGGGCGAACTGCACCAGGTCGCCGCGCTCGCCGCGGAAGCGGCCGACGAACTGCGCGCCGCCGTCGTGGAGTTGCGCCCCGCAGCCCTGGACGAGGACGGCCTGATCGCCACCCTGCGCACCCAGATACAGGTCCTCGACCGCGCCCACAGCGCGCGCGTGACCTTCACCGGCAATGGATTCCGCGCCCTGCCCGCGGCCCAGGAGGAGGCCTTGCTGAGGGTCGCCCAGGAAGCCCTGCACAACGCGCTGCGCCACTCCGGCGCCGAGCATGTCGACGTGACCGTCGACCGGCGCGGCAGCGGAGCCGTGCTGCGCGTCACCGACGACGGCAGCGGCTTCGACCCCAGGACCGTCCGCCGCGCCGGACGCCACCTGGGCCTGGTCTCGATGCGGGACCGGTCGAGCGGCGTCGGCGGCACGCTGAGCGTGGAATCGGCGCCCGGCAAGGGCACCACGATCGAGATGGAGGTTCCCGGTGGCTGACGCAATCAAGGTGCTGCTCGTCGACGACCACCAGGTCGTCCGCCGGGGCCTCCGCACCTTCCTGGAGGTGCAGGAGGACATCGAGGTCGTCGGCGAGGCCGCGGACGGCACCGAAGGAGTCGCCCGCGCCGAGGAGCTGCGGCCCGACGTCGTCCTCATGGACGTCAAGATGCCGGGCATGGACGGCATCGACGCCCTGCGCAGGCTCCGCGAACTGGACAACCCCGCGCGCGTGCTGATCGTCACCAGCTTCACCGAGCAGCGCACAGTCGTCCCGGCCCTGCGCGCGGGCGCCGCCGGGTACGTCTACAAGGACGTGGACCCCGACGCGCTCGCCGGCGCCATCCGCTCCGTGCACGCCGGCCACATCCTGCTCCAGCCCGAGATCGCCGGCGCCCTGCTCTCCCAGGAGGAGGCCAACTCGGGTCAGGGAAGGGGCGGTTCGCTCACCGAACGGGAGCGGGAGGTGCTCGGGCTGATAGCCGACGGGCGCTCCAACCGGGAGATCGCCCGCGCCCTCGTGCTGTCCGAGAAGACCGTCAAGACGCACGTCTCCAACATCCTCATGAAACTGGACCTCGCGGACCGCACGCAGGCGGCCCTGTGGGCCGTACGCCATGGCGTGACCGGCTGAAACGCCCTCCCCAACGCCTCACCGGCGGCAACGCGGATGGTTCCGTTCCGGGCTGAGATTCATACCGTCGTGGGAATGTCACCCGGACGGCGCATCCTCCGGCGATCTCCGCCGTTCTTCAGGGCGTGCTGCGGCGAACCGCCGCGGCAAACGCCAAGGAGGGCTTAGACAGTGAAGAACCTGAAGAAGGCAGCGGCCGTGACGATGGTGGCCGGTGGTCTGGTGGCCGCCGGTGCGGGGATGGCCTCCGCCACGGGCGGGGCCTGGGCCGGCGGTGAGGCCAAGGGCTCTCCGGGTGTCGTCTCGGGCAATGTCATCCAGGCCCCGGTGCACATCCCGGTGAACGCGGTCGGCAACAGCGTGAGCGTCATCGGTGTGCTGAACCCGGCCTTCGGCAACCTCGGCCTCAACCACTGAGCCACCGCCGCAGACGACCTCAGGCCTCCCGGGCGCACCGGGGGGCCTGTCAGGTTGTCATCCGAGCGACGTGAACGGGGGCTCGCAGCCGGCCCCCCGCTCAACCAACTCCCTCACGGTCAGCGAACCCCCCGCTCCCGCTCCTCCACGACGGAGTTGTACGCCGCCACCTGCGCCCGCCGGGCCGTCCGCTCCACCGGCCGCAGCGCCTCGGACCGCGCCGCCATCTCGGCGGAGCTGACCGCACCCCCGTGCCCGTTGTCGTAGGCCATGGACACCAGCAGCCCCACCCGCTGTGCCAGCTCCAAGACCCGCACCGCACGCGGCGGATACCCCGGCGCCAGCACCTCCCGCCCCCGCTCGGCCCGCGCCCGGTACGCGTCGATCGCCGCCTCCGCCACCGGACCCGACCCGGCGACGTCCAGCCGCGACAGCACCTCGGTCGCGTCCCGCAGGGCCTCCGCCAGCTCACGCTCGGCCTCGCCCAGAGACGGCACATCGGCGGGCGGCGACTCCCGCACCGGCAGCACATGCCAGACCACCTCGACATGCACATCACCCTCGGGCCCGGCCGCGTACATCTCCGGAACCAGCCCCAGCGCGGCACCGAAGCAGACCACGGCCTCCTCGGCCTCCAGCGCCCGCGCATTGAACTCGGGCGGCCCGCTCAGCCCCAGCGGATGACCGGGCGCGGGGAGCGCGACCCGCAGGCCGCTCACCCCGAGCGCCCGCAGCCGCCCGAGCGCGAGCGTGAGCCCGACCCGCTCCGGCTCACCCGGCAGCCCCTCCACCCGGTGCACCGTGTCCTCGCCCACAACGGCGAGTACGGCGTCATCTGGAGAGACAAGTCCGGCCAAAAGGGCATTTCCCCAAGCGGCAAGGCGTCCTGAACGCGGTTCCAAGAGCATGCCCCCACCCTAAGGACCGGACCGATGGAATGGGGCGGCGCACTCGTGGCGTAGATTTCATATGGGCTGCGCCCACCGGCGCGGCGGACCGAGCCACAGGCGTACGCGACAGCCGAGACCGGCACACTGCAAGGGGAGACAACGCGCTCATGAGCGATGTTCTGGAGCTTCAGGACGTATCCGTGGTCCGCGAGGGCAGGGCTCTGGTGGACCAGGTCTCCTGGTCGGTGAAGGAGGGTGAGCGCTGGGTCATCCTCGGCCCCAACGGCGCCGGCAAGACCACCCTTCTGAACGTCGCATCCAGCTACCTCTTCCCCAGCCAGGGCACCGCCACCATCCTCGGCGACACCCTCGGCAAGGTCGACGTCTTCGAGCTGCGCCCGCGCATCGGCGTGGCCGGTATCGCCATGGCAGAGAAGCTCCCCAAGCGCCAGACCGTGCTCCAGACCGTCCTCACCGCCGCCTACGGCATGACCGCGGGCTGGCAGGAGGAGTACGACGAGGTCGACGAGCAGCGCGCCCGCGCCTTCCTCGACCGCCTCGGCATGAGCGACTACCTCGACCGCCGCTTCGGCACCCTCTCCGAGGGCGAGCGCAAGCGCACCCTGATCGCCCGCGCCCTGATGACCGACCCCGAGATGCTCCTGCTCGACGAGCCCGCCGCCGGCCTCGACCTCGGCGGCCGGGAGGACCTGGTCCGCCGCCTCGGCCGGCTCGCCCGTGACCCCATCGCCCCCTCCATGATCATGGTCACCCACCATGTCGAGGAGATCGCCCCCGGCTTCACCCACGTCCTCATGATCCGTCAGGGCAAGGTCCTCGCCGCGGGTCCGATCGAGCTGGAACTCACCTCCCGCAACCTCTCCCTCTGCTTCGGCCTCCCGCTCGTCGTCGAGCAGGTCGGCGAGCGCTGGACCGCCCAGGGCCTTCCCCTGTCCTGACCCCGTTCCGCCCCCGTCGCGCCCTGTCCGCCGCCCGACCGCGGTCCTACCATGACCCTGTGAACGACATCGACGCATGGGTGTGGTGGCTCGTCGGCGCGGCGGCGCTCGGAATCGCGCTCGTGGTCACCGCGATGCCGGAGTTGGGCATGCTCGCGGTGGGAGCCGTCGTGGCAGCGGTCGTCGCCGGCCTCGGCTTCGACGCGGTGGCCCAGGTCCTCGCGTTCGTGGTCGTCTCGGTCGCCCTCATCGCCGTCGTCCGCCCCATCGCGGCCCGGCACGGCAGACAGCGGCCCCAACTCGCCACCGGCATCGACGCCTTGAAGGGCAAACAGGCGGTCGTCCTGGAGCGCGTAGACAGCGCCGGCGGCCGGATCAAGCTCGCCGGAGAAGTCTGGTCGGCCCGCTCCCTCGACACCGGCCGGGCCTACGAAGTGGGCCAGGAGGTGGATGTCGTGGACATCGAAGGGGCCACCGCGATCGTCATCTGAGCCATCCGGCCCACGAGTTGGGCGACGGTCTGTCAGACTCGACCAGCAAGATCTTCAACGGCCATAAGATCTGTCGAAGATGCCGAGGCGGAGAGGGGTACGGGGAACAGGATGGAACCGGTCATCATCGTCCTGATCATTCTGGTGGTGTTGGTCTTCATCGCCCTGATCAAGACCATCCAGGTCATCCCACAGGCCAGCGCGGCCATCGTCGAGCGCTTCGGCCGTTACACACGGACACTCAACGCGGGGCTGAACATCGTGGTCCCGTTCATAGACACCATCCGCAACCGCATCGACCTGCGCGAACAGGTCGTACCGTTCCCGCCCCAGCCGGTGATCACCCAGGACAACCTGGTCGTGAACATCGACACGGTCATCTACTACCAGGTGACCGACGCCCGCGCCGCCACCTACGAGGTCGCGAGCTACATCCAGGCGATCGAGCAGCTCACCGTCACCACGCTGCGCAACATCATCGGCGGCATGGACCTGGAACGCACCCTGACCTCCCGCGAGGAGATCAACGCGGCCCTGCGCGGTGTCCTCGACGAGGCCACCGGCAAGTGGGGCATCCGCGTCAACCGCGTCGAGCTGAAGGCCATCGAGCCGCCCACCTCCATCCAGGACTCGATGGAGAAGCAGATGCGCGCCGACCGTGACAAGCGCGCGGCGATCCTCACCGCGGAAGGTACGCGCCAGGCGGCCATCCTCACCGCCGAAGGCGAGAAGCAGTCCCAGATCCTGCGCGCCGAGGGTGAGGCCAAGGCGGCCGCCCTGCGCGCCGAGGGCGAGGCCCAGGCCGTCCGTACGGTCTTCGAGGCCATCCACGCCGGCGACCCGGACCAGAAACTCCTCTCCTACCAGTACCTCCAGATGCTCCCGAAGATCGCCGAGGGCGACGCCAACAAGCTGTGGATCGTCCCCAGCGAAATCGGCGACGCCCTCAAGGGCCTGTCCGGAGCGATGGGCAACTTCGGTTCCCTGGGCGGCGGCAACTCCGTCCCGCCCCAGAACAACGGCACGGACCGCCGGGAGAAGCCGTCGATCGACTGACCGCCGTATGCGACGTGGGGCCCGCCTTCCGCAGAAGGCGGGCCCCACGCCGCACGCGTGCTACGCCGCAGGCTGTGTCAGCCACTCCGGCAGGCCGTCGAGGTCGTCCCGGCCCAGCGCCAGCAGCATCGCGTCCGCCGGCGTCGGCTCGAACGGCTCCCGGAGCATGGCCATCCCCGCCTCCTCCGGAGTCCGGTTGGCCTTCCGGTGGTTGTCCTCCGCACACGCGGCGACGGTATTCAGCCACGTGTCCTGCCCACCCTGCGACCGCGGCAGCACATGGTCCACGGTCGTCGCCCTGCGCCCGCAGTACGCGCAGCGGTGCCGGTCCCGGACCAGCACCCCCCGCCTCGACCACGGGGCTTGTCTTCGGAACGGCACCCGTACATACCTGCACAGCCTGATCACCCGGGGCGCAGGTATGTCCACATCGGCACCGCGCATCCGCAGTTCTGGATGGGCCTGCTCGACGACGGCCTTGTCCTGCAGCACCAGAACCACGGCCCGGTTCAGAGTCACCGTCGACAGCGGCTCGAAGCTCGCGTTCAGCACCAGCGTGTTGTGCATCCAGCCCACCTCCCTTGCGCACCTGCCCACCCCCGGCGGGCTTGGATCAACTCTGGACGGGCGCGCCGAGATGGACAACGCAATAAAAAATGCCCGCCTCCGATCACTTCCAAGACCGGAGGCGGGCAAACGTTCCATGAACGCTCGGCTGAATCAGTGCCGTGCGTCAGCCCTGGGCGGGGTTCTCGTACTCACCGATGAGCTGGGCACGCGCGAGCGCGTGGAACCGCAGATTGAAGCCCACGACGGCCGGCGAGGCGTCCGAGTCCGGGCCGAGCTTGTCCTGGTCCACCGCGTACACCGTGAAGACGTACCGGTGCGGGCCGTCCCCGGGCGGGGGAGCGGCACCGCCGAAGTCCTTCGACCCGTAGTCGTTGCGCGCATGCACCGCACCCTCGGGCAGGCCCTCGAACTTGCCGCCGCCCGCACCCACCGGCAGCTCCGTCACGGAGGCGGGGATGTCGAACAGGACCCAGTGCCAGAACCCGCTGCCGGTCGGCGCGTCGGGGTCGTAGCAGGTAACGGCGAAGCTCTTGGTCTTCGCCGGGAAGCCCTCCCACCGCAGCTGCGGCGAGAGGTTCCCCTCCGCGTGGACCTGGGCACTCCCCAGAGGCGCGCCCTCCTCGACGTCCTCGCTCGTCACCGTGAACGACGGCACGGGCGGATGGAAGTCGTGGGGGAGCGGCCGCCGCTTGAGCTCGGTCACCTCGGTACCTCCTGATCGTTCTCGTTCAGTAGGTCAGAGCCTAGAACCAGTTGCGCTTGCTGCCGACCTCGGACAGCCACTGGTTGAGGTAAGCCGCCCAGTCGGTCCCGTGGAAGTCGTTCAGACCCACCTGGAAGGAGCGGAAGGTGTCCGAGCCCTCGCTGAAGAGACCCGGCTTCTTGTCCATCTCCAGGACGACGTCCATGGCGTGCTCGTCGGCCACGAAGCTCAGCTCGACCTGGTTCAGCCCGCGGTACTGCGACGGCGGGTAGAACTCGATCTCCTGGTAGAACGGCAGCCTCTGCCGCGTACCCCGGATGTGACCGCGCTCCATGTCCGCGTTCTTGAAGCGGAAGCCCAGCTGGATGAAGGCGTCCAGGATCGCCTTCTGCGCCGGCAGCGGGTGCACGTTGATCGGGTCCAGGTCGCCGGAGTCCACCGCACGGGCGATCGCCAGCTCGGTGGTCACACCGATGTTCATCCCGCGCAGCGACTGCCCGTCGATCATGGTGACCGGCGTCTCCCAGGGGATCTCGAGCCCGAACGGCACCGCGTGCACGGCACCGGACTGCAGCTCGAAGGCGCCGCCGAGCCGCACCTTGGTGAACTCGATGTTCTGCTTGTACTCCTCGTCGCCGCTCTCCACCTCGACCTTGGCCTGCAGGCCCACCGAGAGGCCCTCGATCTCCTGGTTCACGGACCCGCCCTGGATCCGCACCTCGCCCTGGACCACGCCGCCCGGTACGACATTGACCTCGGTCAGCACCGTCTCGACCGAGGCCCCGCCGGCCCCGAGGCTCGCGAGCAGCTTCTTGAACGCCATGACTCTCCCTTTACGAATGGACCCTCGACCCGTACAAACGCGATCCGGTCACGACTGGTTCCGAAGCCACACCCTGGCAAGGGGAACGATCCTTGACCACCCCTTGGCCCCGAACCCTCTGGACTACCCTCGGACGGCATGATCGCGCCTCCGGACCGTACGCCACTGCCCCGAGAGTTCTTCGACCGCCCTGTCCTCGACGTCGCCCCCGACCTCCTCGGCCGCATCCTGGTCCGCACGACCCCCGACGGCCCGATCGCCGTGCGCCTCACAGAGGTCGAGGCGTACGACGGCCCGAACGACCCCGGCTCACACGCCTACCGTGGCCGCACCGCCCGCAACGAAGTGATGTTCGGCCCGCCCGGACATGTGTACGTCTACTTCACCTACGGCATGTGGCACTGCATGAATCTGGTCTGTGGCCCCGAGGGCCGGGCGAGTGCCGTACTGCTCAGGGCCGGCGAGGTCGTGGAGGGCGCCGAGCCGGCCCGCAAACGTCGACTTTCGGCCCGGAATGACAAGGAACTGGCCAAGGGTCCGGCCCGCCTGGCCACCGCCCTGGGGGTCGACCGGGCCCTCAGTGGCACGGACGCGTGCGCCTCGGGCGAGACACCACTGAGGATGCTGACCGGCAATCCCGTGGCCCCCGACCAGGTACGCAGCGGTCCGCGGACCGGAGTCGCCGGCGAGGGCGGCAACGGCGGCGCCCATCCCTGGCGCTTCTGGGTGGCCAACGACCCGACGGTGAGCCCCTATCGGGCCCATGCGCCGAGGCGCCGCTCAAGTTGACGCGCCCTTGCGAGGTGCGTAATGTAGCCCGAGCCGCTGAACCGGGTACGGCGATCGCCAGCAGCCGGAGCGGCCAACCCACTACCTAGCTACAACCCCTCACCGGGGTCGATTTCGGCGCGCCCGCGTGCCCGAATTCGAACCCGCGAGACTCGATTATGAGTTGCCGAGGGAATCGGCTAACGTAGAGAATGTCGAAAGGCCGACGGGCGAAAGTCTAAAAGCCAAGACAATCCCGCCGACAGGGAATCGGATGCCAAAAGGATCTGATAGAGTCGGAACCGCCGGAAAGGGAAACGCGAGAGCGGGAACCTGGAAAGCACCGAGGAAATCGGATCGAGAAAAGATCTGATA